>NZ_LWGH01000422.1:0-8014 GCF_001635395.1 Sulfitobacter sp. HI0129
TGTCGAGGTCGACACTGGCTTTCAGCTCACCCATGTCGTCGATAAGACCCACGAGGCGCTCGACGCGTTCAAGAGACTGGCCCGCGTCGTCGTAGCTGTTTTGCGCAGCCGCCGAGACCAGTGCGCCGGTGGTGGCCTGTGTCGCGACGCGTGCGGCGCCGGGGTTGCCGCTTCGGGCCATCTCGCTCAAGGTGTCGTAGTCGAAGCCGAGATCGGCAAGCACGCGGTCCATCTGGGTCTCAATCTCACTCGCGCCGGACCCCGATAAACCGGAGAAGTCGCCCGTGGTGATTGCCCGGATCGTGGCGAGGATATCCCCGAACTCCTGATCGAGGAGGCCGTTCAGTTCGGCTTCCATCTCGGTCCGGATGATCTCTGGAAGTTCCGCAAGACCGGTCAGGGCGTCGTAGGTGCGTTGAAGTTCCAAGAGCTGTTCATTAAGCGTCGCCAGATGTTCGCGAAGCTGGTTCAGCTGCTCGTTTTGCAGGATCTCGTCTTCAACCATCTGGCGCAGTTGGCGAATGTTCTGGGCGATGTTCTGCGTGTCGACCACGGGGATGCCCTGCGCCTCAACCCACATCGGGGTGGCCACAATGGCAAAGGCTACCAGTGCAGCTGTGAGATTGGACGCTCGTGCTGTTCTAGGAGCGTGAATTCCTATGCGCATCACTGAAAGTCCTCCATAGAAAAGTCCATGAAGTCGCCTTCCGCCATACGAGCCGTGGCCAGCGCGAGCTGTGCCGCGGTCGCGGTCTGGCCGCGGACAGCTTTCAGGCGCACACGTGCGGCGACGAGACGCACGAGCTCCGCGCGCGCATAGGTGTTGAGCGCCACGCTGTCTTGGACGGTGTCCGCCGATCCGATCCGGGTCACGATGTCCTGAATACGCAAGACCGCCTGTTCTATCTGGGCCGGGGCGTGGCTCCCATAGAGCGATGATCCATGGCCTGCGAGCGAGAGCTGCGCGTTTGCGAAAAGCTTCGGATCAATCGTGCCTAAGGCCTCAATGCCGCCAATTCGACTGAGGTAGTGGTTATAGCGTTCGGGAATGACTTGGACGTAATGCTGGGTCTCCGCGAAGGGCGGGACACCACCGTATTCAAAGACCCGGCCGGGTCCTGCATTGTAGGCGGCCAGGGCGTTGATGATGTTGCCGTCAAACGTCAGGAGTTGGGCGTCGAGGTAACGTGCACCGCCTTCGACCTGAAGGTAGGGGCTGGCGTAGTAGGCGGGATTAATCCCCAGATCGCTTGCCGTATCCGGCATGATCTGGGTAAGGCCGTAGGCGCCGGCCGGAGAGTAAAGCCCGATCGAGAAGCGACTTTCCTGCCAGATCAGTGCCTGAAGGAGGGCGCGCCACTGCACTTGGGACAGGCCGGCTCGGCGGACACCGGGACGGCGATGCGTTTCTTCCGCGACGCGTATGATCAGTTCTTCGACGGTTTCGGCGGCATCGCCAAAGAGTCCCGCCCCATGCGGGTTCGGGTCGATGTCACCGGTCCCATAGACGGCCGCTGCGGAACGGTCGGACTGCGCCCCACCGCCTTCCAATGCGGCCACGGTATCCGACTGGGTCCCGGTCCCGAGACGGGTTTGCGCCTCGAGGATCTTGCGCAGGACCGCGCGTTGTTCGCGTTCAACGGAGGCGATCGCAGCGGAAACGGCCACCTTGTCTCCCTGCACGGCAAGATCCGCCTCAAGATTGCTGTTCTCGAGGATGTTGCGCAGCGTCAGCACGGTGTCGTGCACCGCGAGGCCTTGAGAGAGGCTCGGGCCAGCGACGAGCGAGAGTGCAAGGGAGATACCTGCCAACTTACCCATAGGGCGCCTCGGTCGGCGGGTTGCTGTCCATTTGTTCAAAGTCGCAATTTGAGGCGACCACGCCACGTGCGACCACATCGAAACAATTGGCCTTGGACGCGCGATGGGTTTCGCAAGCGGTGAGGGTTACCAATGCGGTGAGCAGAGTGAGTGCGCGGATCATGTTATCCTCCAGAAATCGAGGCGGTCGCGGTAGTCGGCGCCGACGAGTGCTTCGCCTTTTTCCATGCCGCCAAGGATAGTGAGACAGGGCCCGAGCGCGGACAGATCGGTGTCGACGACGACGGATCCCGTGTCGTCCCGGATGAGGGCCAGCCGACTGTCGCTGCCCGTGTTCAGGAGGACATCCAGCTCCTTGTCCGAGAGATTAAGCATTGCGTAGTCGGCGGCTTGTGCCCGAATATTGGGGAGCAAGATCTGCGTCGGAACGGCCTCGACGATGGTCTTGCCGGTCCGCGTGCGTTCAAGCTGGCTCGCATACTGGGTCATCATGACCGCGACCGTGTTCTGTTTCCGCGCAGTCACGAGCCAGTTTGACAGGCGTTCGGCGAAGTAGCTGTTGTCGAGGGCCTTCCAAGCCTCGTCGATGATGATAATCGTCGGGCGGCGATCCTCGATCTCCCGCTCGACACGACGAAAGAGGTAGGAGAGGACTGCCATCCGCTCCTTGTCGCTTTCGCTGTCGAGGATGTCTGTGAGATCGAAGCCGACCATGTCGCCGTCGAGTGAGAAGGTGTCTTGTAGGGTTTGACCAAAAATCCAGCCGTAACGACCGCCCTCCGTCCATTCCTGCAGCCGCTGATGGAGATCGCCTGAGTCATCGGTCGACACGAAAAGTGATGTGAAATCCGACCAATTGCGCAGGGCGGCATCGCTTGCGCTCGCGTTCTGACGCACGACCTCTTGAATGCGATTGGTCTGGATGGGGGAGAGGGGCCGATCTGGCCGATGGAGAAGGGCTCCAAGCCAGTCCGACAGCCAGGCGGTGCCGCGCGCGTCCGTCTCGGTCCAGAGTGGGTTCAAACCCGTCGCGTCACCTGCCTTTATCGAGGCATACCTCCCGCCATTGGCGCGTACCGCCATCTCCATCCCGCGCCGGTAATCGAACACGAAGACGCGCGCGCCGACCCTGCGCGCCTGCGTCATCAGAAAGGCCGAGAGGACGGATTTACCGGATCCCGGGCGGCCGAGAATGAGCGTGTGCCCGCTCGTCGGTTCTTTGTCCGGGGATCCCTGCTCATGGTAAGAGAACCGAAACCCGCTCTGTTCGGGCGTCGGAAAGAGCGTGATTTCCGCGCCCCAGGGGAGATCTTTCTTTCCCTTGCCGAGTTGGGTGCGATGCAGGGCCGCGAAATCCGCGAAGTTGCGGTTGGTCACGGCACTGGCACGCACCCGCTTGGGCTGGTTTCCCGGATGCTGGCTGAAATAATGTGCCTTCGCCGCGACCCGTTCCCCGATCATTTTGACCCCCTCGGCTGCGGCGGCATTGACGATCTCTGCGCCCAAGGACTCAAGCGTGTCGAGTGTGTCTGCGAAGACGGTCACGACCATGTGGTGCTCGCCAAAGCTTTGCCGCTTGGCTTCCAGATCGTCGTGCGCCGCGTCGAGGGCACCGAGCAGGGAGAGGGCTGCGTCTCCAGAGGCCTGCATCTGCCGCTTCTGCCTGCGAATGCGACCGGCCATGAGGTTCGCGTTGATCGGTGTGAAGGAATGGGTGACGACCATGTCAACGGGCAGGTTCAGCATGTCGAACATGGTGCACTGCGTGGCCTCGGAATATTCGGCGATGGTGAAGCTCTTGCCCAGGCGTCGGCCCGCAACGCCGTCCGAGAGTTCGAAGTGCTCATCACGAAATGTCACGCGGGTGTTGGCCACGGCGTAGGAGAGGAAGCCGAAGCGCCCCGAAGGGTAGAGCGGTCGTTCGCGCCCGGTGTTGAGCGCGCCGAGGAAGCCCAAGAGTTCGCCCGCGCTGGCCGACAGACGTCGCGGTTTGAGGTCCGCAAGCCCGGAGAGAAACACGGTCACCGCTTCGTTTAGGCGGCGCAGGCGCTTCTCGGTCTGTTTGTGCAAACGGTCAGGTGCGCTTCGATTAAGGAAGTCCAGATGGCTTCTGGGGGGAGGGCGGTGGATGATGGTGAGCGTCAGCGTCTTGTCGCGCAAGCCACTCGCATGGAGATGATCCTGCCAGAGGTGATCAACTTTTGCCGCGAACCCGTCTCCGGGAACGGCCCGCAGGTCGGGGACGATGGAGCTCGAGACCTTGTGGACGTAGTAGCTATAGGCCGGGCCAAGCTGCGCGATGAGTCGGGCGAAGAGTGCTTTGACCCGATCGAGATGTTCGTCGGCGGTCGTGTAGCTGTTGATGCCGGAGAGCCGAACACACTGAAACAGTTCGTTCGCGCGTGTGCGCACGGTCCAGTCGTCAACGAGGCTGACATAGGGCAGCATATGCGCCAGGCGCTGTTCGCGCGCGTACCAGTCTGGCAGAAACGTTCGGCTGTCCATTCTCTCGTCACGGGGCATAGCTGTCACCTCCGTGGATCGCTCTATTGCGCGTAGGTGGTGTCTCCTGCAGCGCCGTCATCAGCACGTCGATGAAACGGGGATCCCAATCCGCCGCCTTCCAAAGGATCGGATAAAGCACCGCCGCGACCCCGAGAACCACGAGGTGCTGAATCCAGACGAAGAGCAGGACAGACCCGAAGAGCCAGACCATCGCGTACATGATGGGCAGGCCCAGGAGTTTGGGTGGGCGGACGAGCCCGAGAAAGAGCGGGGAGCGTTCTGCCACGACAGCCTCCGATCAAGATCCACCGAAGACGGCAGCGACAATGGTGGGGGCCGCTGACACGCCGGCGATCCCCACGAGCACCCACAGGGCTTGGCGCAGGTCGATGATGTTGAAAAACCAGCTGAGGAAAACGCCCAGAACCGCCAAGGTCGCGATGACCACGCCCAGAGGGCCGGTCAAGGCGTCGACTATGCCCTGCAACAGTTCCTGGATCGGCGAGAGATCGATGCTCTGTGCCATAGCGGGTTCCGTCAGGAGGCACAGGGCCACGAACAGGGTAAGTAGATGGCGAAAGGTCGGTTTCACGGGGTTGCTCCTTCCAGTCGGTCGACGACGGCCAGCACGCGCTGGACGTGGGATTGTGTTTCGGGAAAAGGGGGGATGCCGGCATGCGCGCGTATGGCATCTGGGCCGGCATTGTAGGCGGCCAGAGCGAGATCGACTTTGCCGAAGGCAGCAAGCATTGCGGCCAGGTATCGGGCTGATCCGTCTAAGTTCTGGCGCCAGTCATTTGGATCCACGCTCAGGTCGCGTGCCGTCTCGGGCATGAGTTGCCCAAGGCCGATGGCACCGGCGTGTGAAACTGCTTTTGGATCGTAGGCACTCTCGGTTTCGATGTTGGCGCGGAAGAGTTGCATCCAGTCCGTGACAGAAATTCCAGCGGTGCGAAGCCCCTCATGGCCTGCGTATCTGAGAGCCGCGCCATCGATTGCTGCGAGGAGGTCTGGATGGGGCGCTGCTGAGGGTGACTTGTCGGCCGTTCTACCAGAGGCTTCAGCGGCTGGAGGCCCCTCTCCGAAGATCACCAGGCCCGCAGCGCGCGATCCTGACTGCCCGACCCCATTTTGGTAGCTGAGCGCAAAAAGATCCTGTCTTTGACTGGGTCTCAGAGCGCCGTCGCTCCCCAGAACGAGGACCATGTCAGCCAGAGCTGGAAGGGCGGTTAGGCTAAAGACAAGGGCGCTACCGTTTGCGCGCAATAATGTCCTCAGGCGTGAGCTTGTGAACCGTTCGCTTGCCCTCTTCGAGCGGAATGTCCGCGTGCGAGAAACCGACCCCTTGAAGGAAGGAGATGACACCCGTGACGGTTCGGATTTCTCGGATCTTGATGTCGTTGCGCGTGGTTCGGGTCCGGGCCGTGACGAGGAGTTTTTCGACGCCGTCATCACTGACCGCACGCAGGATCCAGACCCCATGCCAGTTGGGGCCTTTTTTGTAGGCGTCTTCTTTACAGACAACTTCAACGCGATAGCCGCTGGCGACCAGATCGCGGAATCTGGGTTCGGTGACCACATTCGGTGCTTCTTTATCTAGGTCCATCACCCGGATCACATTCCCCGATAAGGCGAATGACCCGGCTTCAAAGATTGAAGCCAAGCCATACGATGATATATTATTGGCACGCAAGGTATACTTACTGCGCGACAAGCGGATTCTCGCTCACTCAACGGATAGACCGCCAGCATGCCGATGATCAAGAAAATAAGGGCTTTCCGTTGCGTCGACCAAACCCATTCTCGCCGGTTCCTCGCTATATTGTTCGCTCTTTTTTTGCACGTGGCGGCCGCCTCTGCCTCCTGTATCGCCCCGGACCGCCCCTTTGTTCCAAGCGATCGTGACGCGGCAAGTCTCTATGCCGACCTCATACGACAGGACTTCGAGCTCTACCTGCGAGACGCGCAAGCGTACTTCCGGTGCCTTGAAGAAGAGCGCCGACGCGCATTCGATGCAGCGCAGGAAGTGTCCAAGGCATACGAACGGTTCCTGAACGCGACAGGCCGCTGAGGACGAGCTAGCGTCCCGGTTGTCACAGAGATTGTACATCATCAGAGACCCTTGTCCGTCTGTTCGACGTCGGCGACTTGGAATGAGCACATGAATTATCCACTTTTTAGATAATCTATAAAGTGGATTAGCCCGGTCGCAAGAGGCGTGTGACCGTGGCAAAGACAATCAGAAGTTCAGGGCATGAAGCGTTGCGGGCCGCATTGATCGCGGCACGCAATCAGGCTGGGTTCACGCAGGCGCAGTTGGCCAAGCGCTTGAAATGCCACCAGTCCTTTGTCGCGCGTGTCGAGAGTGGCGAGCGACGGATCGATGTGGTCGAATTGATCGTCCTAGCAAGGGCTTTGGGCGTCGACCCGGGCACACTGCTGCTGGAAGCCGAAGCGGCTACGTCGGTGGATCACAGAATTTGAAATGCCAGTGTGTTTGCCGTTGCGCAAATGAGGTCTTGCCCGGAAATGTTTAGCTGCGTCGGAAGGCGCATAAGATGTTGGCGATCCTTTGTTTTGGGCCCCCGGCGTGAAATGAAGCGTTCCGAACTACCGTGTGCACTCTCCCTGGACCTCGCGGCGATTTGCACTTTAGCCGTCTTGTCGCGAGAGGCGCTCCAGCATTCTGAAAACGCATTCCTCTGTGTACGGCTTTGCAACTGCCAGCACGTCGAGAGCGATAGGGGGATTAATCACCGAGGCGTCCTCTGGCCGACCCAACCAAAGGACTGATAACTCGCCCGTGTTCCATTGATATACCCACGCATTGGTTGTGCCAGTTCCATCCAGTAGTCGAGTAACGGGTGCAGCTTCTTCTCGTTCCTGCCTCACGGTAAAATTGCGTCCTGTTCTTCCTCGGGATGAGTCTGTGGCTGAAATTGACTGGCGAATTCAGCTTAACTGCAAGCGGCTCATCAAAGGTCGTAGTTGACCCTATTTGATCGATGAGAGAGTGCCCAGAGCTATCCGACAAAAATATAGCGACGTTTGAGAGGCATACATCCTAAGGACGATGCCCGAACCCTCCGCCCCCACGCTAAGCCCAGGCAGAATCAAGCGTGTCCTACCTGAGATGGCAACCTTGCGCTTACACTCGGAAAGGAAGTCGTCCGCCAACATCAAAGTCGAATAGACCGGCCATACAATAACACTCAAACCGGAGCGCTCGGGTTGGGCTGATCACTATCCCTCGTTCTCCTTGTCTTTCGGCAAGGTAGGGGATTTGTCGCAACTCAGTTCAGAGTATACCCGGCAACAATCCGCTGTAAATCCCATTCAGAAATGTCACCGGCTGTGCAAAGCAGAAAGGTCACCACAGGGCGCTACGGGAGCAAGGCTTTTGAGCCCGCAGACCCCAATATCGAAGGGCTGAAAAGCCTTGCGGATTGCGGGTCTTTGGTGTCGAGGATAGCGTGGTGACATGCTTCCGACGGTCAAACTTCACTCAGATGCTGATGTCCTGAAACACTCGCCGCTGGTTCGTGGGATGACGCTTGCGTTGCGTTATGCCAACGAAACCGGCGGGATCGGGCTGACGCAATCAGGCGCCTTCAACCGCAAGTTTGTGCATTGGGCGGCGGAACACTTTGAATGGCCCGATTTCACCGCCACCGAGTTATTCGAAATG
>NZ_LWGH01000423.1:0-1975 GCF_001635395.1 Sulfitobacter sp. HI0129
CGTCGTCGGACGCGCAGAAAGGGCTGGGCTTCGTGCCGGATTACCAGCCGCTCACCGCGTGGGACGATGCGGAACGAAAGCGGCGTGGACTGAGCTGAGGAACGGAGGAAGGACAGCGATCACCGGAATTCGGCAGGATCGATGCCATAGGATTTTATCTTCGAATAGGCCGTGGTCGGCGCAATGCCGAGGATCGATGCCGCACCCTGCGCGCCGGAAACCTTTCCCTTTGTACGCGCCAGCGCGTTCTCAAGGTTCTTGCGTTCCAGATCGCGCAAATCCTCGTTGGTCAACACGACGTCCGGTCCCGGACCGGGTGACGTCCCCGCGAGGTGAAAGTCAAATTCGAGCCGCCCGCCCTGTGCCAGGATCGCGGCCCGTTCGATGACATTTTCAAGCTCGCGCACGTTGCCGGGCCAGCCATACTCCGTCAGCACCTTGATATTCGCCTGTGACAACCGGGTTGCCGGCAGCCGCAACCGGCGGGTCATGCGGTCGAGAAAATGTTTGGCGAGATAGGGGATATCCTCTGCCCGCTCGCAGAGCGGTTCGCAGCGGATCGAAAACAGGTTCAGCGCAAAATAGAGGTCCTGACGGAACCGCCCTGCCCTGACCTCTGCGGACAGGTCACGCGATGTGGTGGCCACCACGTTCAACGAGACAGGCGTATCCTCACCGGCGCCCAGCCTTTGGAATGACCCGCTCTGCAACACGTCATGCAGCTTGGCCTGCAGGTTCTTGGACAGGTCAGCGATTTCATCAAGATGCAAGGTGCCGTTGTTCGCCATCAGCAGCTTGCCGGTCTGGTCCCGGTTCGCGCCCGGGAAGGCGCCCCGCCGATGGCCGAAAAGCTCCGCTTCCATCGTCTGGGCGTTCGTCTCACTACAATTTATACGGACGAGCGGACGACGGTGGCGGCTGCTGGCTTCATGAATGGCGGAAACGGTCATGCTCTTGCCCGAACCCGGGGGGCCCGAGACCAGCACGTGCGCATTCCCCTGTGCGGCCAGTTCGATCTGGGCGTTGAGCGACCTGATGGCGGGGGAGACACCGACGACCCCGGCCTGCGACCGGGCCGAACGGATTTCGGTGAGGAGGTAGTCGTTTTCCTGCTCCAGCTTTTGCTGGAGTTCCTTCACCTCATCAAGCGCCTCGCGCAGCTTGCGCTCGTTCTCACGCCGCTCGGTGACATCGCGGAAGATGACGACCGCGCCGGCAAGGATCTGTTGATCGTAAACCGGGGTAGAGACGTATTCGACCATGATGGGCTTGCCGTCCTTCCGCCAGAACACGTCATCGTCGACGCGCATGGTTTCGTCCTTTCGAAAGGACGCGTAGATCGGACATTGATGGGCGGGGAAATGCTCTCCGTTCAGGTGCTTGTGGTGGATGATCGGATGCAATTCGCGCCCGATCAGGTCATCGGCGGACCATCCCAGCATTTCCTGTGCGGCGCGGTTGACGAAGGTCGCCTGACCCTGCGCGTTGATCCCGTAGATACCTTCGCCCGCCGCTTCGAGGATCAGGTGGTTCTGCGCCTCCACCTCGCGAAAGAAGCCGTAGATTTTCTGCCATTGCATCAACCCGCCCTTCTGCTGCGCCTCCTGCTCCGCTTCGCGGCTGCGTTTGTCCAGATCGTCCAGGTCGAGGAAGCTCAGCAGCACCTCGTCATCGTCCAGTTGCACGCCATAGGTCTGCACCCTGGGTGGCACCTCCCCGGCCCCGCGAAACTGCAGGGCGCGGGCTGTGTAGCGACCGAAATGTGCGACAGCGTCCAGAAAAACGGCCATGTCCCCGGTCGCGGAGACCAATATATCCGACAGGCGCGCTTCTGCGGTATCGAGGTCGAACAGAAGGCGCGCGGCTGGGTTCGCCTTCAGGATGCGGTTGGCGCGGGGGTCCACCAGCAGGGCGGGCAAGGGTTGCAGATCCACGACCGGCAGATATGGGGAATCATCGAGCATGCTCTCAGCAT
>NZ_LWGH01000424.1:0-8566 GCF_001635395.1 Sulfitobacter sp. HI0129
GCCGCCGGTCCATTGGATGAGCGCGGGGGCGAGGTTGTCGAAGGGCAGCCGCCCCTCCTCGGGCACCGACATGCGCCAGCGCAGATCCCCGCGTTGCAGATCGACGGGCCGCCCGAAGCCGTCAGGCAGACGGGCGAGTGCCGCATCGAGGTCATCGCAGCGGCAGATCCAGTTCGTGAGCCGCGCAGGCCCGGAAAAACGGTCGAGGTCGAACCAGCGCGCCCGATCCGGTGCCGGGGCATCCGGGTCGGCGGCGATGGCTTCCAGATAGAGCCCGTCCGCCAGCCCCAGAAGCCGATTGTGTGTGCCGAAGACATCATGCCTGCCCCCGGGCTGCAGGATCACATCCAGCGCCGTTTCCGCATGGGCGCGCGCCGCGGCGAGGTCTTCGCCCGCCACGGCCAGATGATCGAGGCTGAGCATCCTTTCTATCCGCGCGCTTCGCGGATCAGTCGCAGGATATCCTGCGCGGCGGAGGGGATGTTGGTGCCCGGCCCGAAAATCGCCTTCACCCCGGCGTTGTAAAGGAATTCGTAGTCCTGCTGCGGAATGACCCCGCCGCAGATGACGAGGATGTCCTCAGCCCCCGCATCCTTCAGCGCCTTCACCAGTTGCGGCGCGAGCGTCTTGTGCCCCGCCGCCTGACTGGAAATGCCGATGACATGCACGTCGTTGTCCACGGCGTCCTGTGCGGCCTCTGCCGGGGTCTGGAACAGCGGGCCCACGTCCACGTCAAATCCGATATCGGCAAAGGCGGTGGCGATCACCTTGGCACCCCGGTCGTGGCCGTCCTGCCCCATCTTGACCACCAGCATGCGCGGGCGGCGGCCTTCGGCTTCGGCGAATTCCTCCACCGATTGCTGGATGGCGGCGAAGCCTTCGTCGCCTTCGTAGGCGGCACCGTAGACCCCCGCGAGCGTCTTGACCTCGGCGCGGTGGCGTCCGAATTCGTCTTCCATGGCCATGCTGATCTCTCCTACCGTGGCACGGGCGCGGGCGGCCTCCACCGCCGCTTCCAGCAGATTGCCGCCTTCGCGGGCGCGGCGGGTCAACTCGTCCAGCGCGGCACGGCAGGCGGCGTCATCGCGTTCCTCGCGGATACGCTTGAGCCGGGCGATCTGGCTTTCCCGGACGGCGACATTGTCGACATCGAGGATGTCGATCGGGTCTTCCTTGTCGCGGCGGTATTTGTTCACGCCGACAACGACTTCGGTGCCCCGGTCGATATTGGCCTGACGGGTCGCCGCCGCCTCTTCGATGCGCAGCTTCGGCATGCCGGAGGCGACCGCCTGCGTCATGCCGCCCATCTCCTCCACCTCTTCGATCAGCTTCCATGCCGCTTCGGCCAGATCATGGGTCAGCTTTTCGACGTAGTAGCTGCCCGCCAGCGGGTCCACGACATTGGTGACGCCGGTTTCCTCCTGCAGGATCAGCTGGGTGTTCCGCGCGATCCGGGCCGAGAAATCCGTGGGCAGGGCGATCGCCTCGTCCAGCGCGTTGGTATGCAGCGATTGCGTACCGCCCAGAACCGCGCTCATCGCCTCATAGGCGGTGCGCACGACGTTGTTGTAGGGGTCCTGCTCCGACAGGCTGACGCCACTGGTCTGGCAATGGGTGCGCAGCATCGACGACTTGGGATTCTTCGGCTCGAACTCCGACATGATACGCGACCACAGCAGGCGTGCCGCGCGGAGCTTCGCCGCCTCCATGAAGAAGTTCATGCCGATGGCGAAGAAGAACGACAGCCGCGGCGCGAAGCGATCCACATCCATGCCCGCCGCGATGGCGGTGCGCACGTATTCGCGCCCGTCCGCCAGCGTAAAGGCAAGCTCCTGCACGAGGTTCGCGCCCGCTTCCTGCATGTGGTAGCCGGAAATGGAGATCGAATTGAACTTCGGCATGTGGTCCGAGGTGTATTCGATGATGTCACCGATGATCCGCATCGATGGTTCGGGCGGATAGATATAGGTGTTGCGGACCATGAACTCCTTGAGGATGTCGTTCTGGATCGTGCCCGACAGCACCGAACGGTCATGGCCCTGTTCTTCGCCCGCGACGATGAAACTGGCGAGGATCGGGATCACCGCGCCATTCATCGTCATGGAAACGGAAACCTTGTCGAGCGGGATGCCATCGAAGAGGATTTTCATGTCCTCCACGCTGTCGATGGCCACGCCTGCCTTGCCAACGTCACCCTCCACCCGGGGGTGGTCACTGTCATAGCCACGGTGGGTCGCGAGGTCGAAGGCCACCGAAACGCCCTGCTGCCCGGCGGCCAGACCCCGGCGGTAGAAAGCGTTGCTTTCCTCGGCGGTGGAGAAACCGGCATATTGCCGGATCGTCCAGGGGCGACCGGCGTACATGGTGGCCTTGACGCCCCGGGTGAAGGGCGCCTGCCCCGGGATACCGCCGAGGTGGTCGACCCCTTCCAGATCCTCGGCCGTATAGAGCGGCTGCACGTCGATGCCTTCCAGCGTGTGCCAGGTCAGATCCTCGACGGGTTTGCCGCGCAATTCGCCTTCAGCCAGATTGCGCCAGGTGTCTTTGTCGGAAGTCATGTTCGTGTCCTTTTTCGGGGCCCCGCGCCGGTGCCGGGATAGGGGTGGCGGGGCGCAGTGGAATCTCTGCCAGGGTGGCCAGACCATCCGCCCCGGCGGCAAGCCAGTGCAGATCGTCCGCGTAGGTCTCGCGCAGCGCGGCTGTCTGGGCCGGGCTCAGCGGTTGCCAGCGGCCCTCGCCCTCGCCCAGTCGCAGCGGGCAATCGCCGCGTTCGTGCAGGATGGATCGCAATCGATGGATGTCCGGTGCCCGGTTCAAGAGATCGGCGCTGTCGCAGCGCGGGGCATTCAGCACGCCGCAGGGTTGCAACATCGCCTCTGGCCGGTCGCTGCAGCGTTCGAAGGGCAGGACGATGATTTCCGCCCCCGGCATGGCGCAGGCGAGGTCGGTCACGACGTCGCGCCATGTGCGCGGGCTGGTTGCCATGGCGGCGCAGGTCGCCTGGGAGGGCAGCGCATGCCCCCTGCCCGTCAGATGCGCCGCGACTGATGCCCACCACAGATCCTGTGACCGGACGGTCAGGACAACCCTGCCGATGCGCTGGCCGAAGCTGTCGGAAATGCGCGCCAGACGCTCCCCCGTAGCTGGATAGAGCGCCCGGGCGCGCATACACTGCGCCATACTGTCGAGCAGGTTCGGATCGCTGACGATGAGGCGCTGCAGCCCCGTCCGCTCTCCCCGCTTGAGTTGCAGAGCGATCCGGCCGCGGGCGCGCCGCTGGCAATCCCGCCCCGGCAGGGTAAGCGGGCCGGGAAAGACCCCCGGCAGCACCGAGGTCCGCACCCGTTGCGGCCCCCAGTAGCCGATCCCCTGTTGCGCCAGCCAGCCTTGATTGGCGCGCATATATTGCTGAAAGGTCGTCGTGCCGGTGCGATGCGCCCCGACGTGTAAGGTGATGTCCATGATGATCAGGCCCGGTTCGTTGCATGCGACCGCCCCAGCCGGTCGGAATACGGGGTAGAACCCCGATCATGCCGCGATCTCCGTTGCCCTTGGCTTAACGCAGGGTTGCACGCGGTGCCGCATCGCAATCCCGGCCAAACCCCCTATATTGGGGGCAGGAGGAATCGAGTTGAAAAACGTCCTGATCCTGTGCCTCGCCGGGCTGTTGGCCGCAGGCGCCACGGCGCAAACCGTTGCGGCACCCGGCAATGAACCGATTGGCACCGAAGCCGCAGATCCAACCTTTCGCCCCGCCGACATGGCGGACCTGAGCGAATTCCTGTGGCTGAAGCGCCCCGTGCTGGTCTTTGCAGACAGCGAAAACGATCCCGCCTTCGCAGAGCAGATGGAACTGCTGTTGGAAGGCGAAGGCCAGTTGATCGAACGCGACGTCGTCGTGCTGACCGATACCGACCCCGCCGCCCGCAGCGCGTTGCGGCTGAAGATGCGGCCCCGCGGGTTCATGCTGGTCATCGTCGGCAAGGACGGGCAGGTGAAGCTGCGCAAGCCCTTCCCTTGGGACGTGCGGGAAATCACCCGCAGCATCGACAAGATGCCGATCCGCCAGAAAGAGATCCGCGACGCAAAGGAACGCTCGGGCACCATTCTGGAATGACGGCGCGGGGCGACGCCCACGCTGTCTTTCACGTTATGCGCCCCGCCCCGCATGGGGTTATTCGAACTCCATGATCACGTCATCCACGGCGAGCGAGTCGCCCGCGCTGGCGTTGACCTTGGACACGACGCCCTTCTTTTCCGCGCGCAGGATATTCTCCATCTTCATCGCCTCGATGGTGCAGAGCGCCTGACCCTCCTGCACCTCGTCGCCGACCTCGACCTCCAGCTTCACGACGAGGCCCGGCATCGGGCAGAGCAGCATCTTGGACGTGTCGGGCGGCAGCTTTTCGGGCATCAGCCGCGCCAGTTCGGCCTGACGGGGGGTGCGCACATGCACCTTCAGGTCCGCCCCCCGGGTGCGAATGCGGAAGCCTCCCGAGATCTTGCCGACTTTCATCACCAGCGGCGTGTCCTCCACCTGCATTTCGGCCAGCTGGTCGCCCGGCGTCCAGCCGCCGCTGACGCGCAGTTCGGTGCCGTCGGCAAAACGCACGCTGGAGCCGGAGGGATCAGCCGCGATCGTCACGTCGAACGAATTGCCCTGAAGGGTCACATTCCATTCGCTGCCGACCTTGCGTTCGTGGTTGTCCATCCGGCCTGACACGCGGGCGCGGCGAATTTCGGCCACACGGTGCATGGCGGCGGTGGCGGCGGCGATCCGGCGCAGTTCGGCCTCCTCCAACGTGACGCCTTCGAAACCGTCTGGATATTCCTCGGCGATGAAGGCGGTTGTCATGTCGCCGCTGACGAATTTCGGGTGATCCATCACCGCCGAGAGGAAGGGCAGGTTATGGCCGATGCCTTCGACCTCGAAACTGTCGAGTGCGACGCGCATCCGCTCGATCGCCTCGGACCGGGTCGGCGCCCATGTGCAGAGCTTGGCGATCATCGGATCGTAATACATGGAAATCTCGCCGCCTTCGTAGACTCCGGTATCATTGCGCACGGCCATGTCACCGGCGGGGGCATCCCCCTGCCAGGTCCCCTGCTCCAGCAGCGGACCGGCGGCGACCTCCTGCGGGGGGCGGTAGCGGGTCAGCCGCCCAATGGAGGGCAGAAAGCCGCGATAGGGATCTTCGGCGTAAAGCCGGTTCTCGATGGCCCAGCCGGTCAGCTTCACGTCACCTTGGGTCATCGACAGCTTTTCGCCATTGGCGACGCGGATCATCTGTTCGACCAGATCGACCCCGGTGATCAGTTCGGTCACGGGGTGTTCCACCTGCAGGCGGGTGTTCATCTCAAGGAAATAGAAGTTGCGGTCGCCGTCGACGATGAATTCCACCGTGCCCGCGCTGGTGTAGCCCACGGCCTGCGCCAGTGCCACGGCCTGTTCGCCCATCGCCTTGCGGGTTTCTTCATCCAGAAAGGGGCTCGGCGCTTCTTCGACGACCTTCTGGTTGCGGCGCTGGATCGAACATTCCCGTTCGCCCAGATAGATGCCGTTGCCGTGGCTGTCGCAAAGCACCTGAATTTCGATATGGCGCGGCTGGGTCACGAACTTCTCGATGAAGATGCGATCATCGCCAAAGCTGTTCGCCGCTTCGTTCTTGGAGGATTGATACCCTTCGCGCGCCTCGGCGTCGTTCCAGGCGATGCGCATACCCTTGCCGCCGCCCCCGGCGGAGGCCTTCAGCATCACGGGGTAGCCAATCTCGTTCGAGATTTTCACCGCCTCGTCCGCATCCTCGATCAAGCCCATATAGCCGGGCACCGTGCTGACGCCCGCGTCCTGCGCGATTTTCTTGGAGGTGATCTTGTCCCCCATCTTTTCGATCGCGCCCTTGGGCGGGCCGACAAAGGCGACGCCCGCCTCGGCCAGCGCCTCGGCGAACTTTGCGTTTTCCGACAGGAAGCCGTAGCCCGGATGCACCGCTTCGGCGCCGCTGTCGCGGATCGCCTGCATGACCTTGTCGATCACGATATAGGACTGGTTCGCCGGGGGCGGGCCGATGTGCACGGCTTCGTCCGCCATCTGTACATGCAACGCCTGCGCATCCGCGTCCGAGTAGATGGCCACGGTCGTGATGCCCATCTTGCGCGACGTCTTTATGACGCGGCAGGCGATCTCGCCCCGGTTGGCGATCAGTATCTTCTTGAACATGCGGTGTCCTTTGCTTGGGGCAGACGCGAGGCGCACGGGGGGCGCCCGCACCGGCCAAATGCCGGTCGAAGGGTCTGCGGGGTTGTCTGAATGATCGGAATGAAACGAAGGCGGCGCGCCATCGGTCGGCCTGCGGGACCGGCGGGCAAAAAGACGGGCGGTGCGACCGCCTCTCCGGTCGACCGCCCGTGAGAGGAAGGGGTATGGTCTTGGTCAGCCGCGCCCCGAAGCAAGGTGCACAGGAACCCGGACAGGTCGAGCCTGCATGCAGCACCTGCCCGCGCCAAGCGCGGGGTGGCGGGCCGCACGGCATCGGCCAACTGCCGCCGGGGCGACGGCCCGATGGGCAACAAGCCGCCGATCACGATTCAAACGCCTCGGGAAAGGCCGCCCGGGCGGCGTTTTCATCGAGCACCAGCAGGGCTTCGTAATCGGCGGGATCGAAGGGATCGGTGGCGGGCAGAACCTCCCGCCCGAAGAGCCACGAAAGCCGCCCGGCATCCAGATTGCCACGTTCGAAGGGTTCGTTCCCGAACGCCTCCCAGAGGGCCTTGACGAAGGCGATGTCGGCACGGCGGTCAGGGCCACGGCGATCCGAGCGGCGCTCGCGCCGGGTCAGCGGGGTGACGCCACGGGGATTGGCGCGTCTGATAGTGAATTGATAATCCGTACCCGGAAGCCGGCCGGGGAACCCGCGATGCTTCAGCATGGCGCCACCCGGATATGGTGGCGCAGGCGGGGGAGGTTCAGGACAGGCGCGAACGCCTGTCCTGCAAAGGTATTACTTGAACTTGCCTGTGAAGACGGGCTCGACCGTGATGGGCTCGGGCTCGACGACGACAAATTCTTCTTCGGGTGCTGCGCAAGCAGCGATCGTCGCAACGAAACCCATTGCAACCAGTGTTTTGATGCTCTTCGACATCTAAGTCTCCTGTCACTGTTTATGGGGCTTTTTTTCACGACACATACCGTGAGCCCCGATTCTGAGGTAAGGGATACTTGGGTATTCCTCGGGCACACAATATGCCATGCGCCTAGGGATTGATACCAGATCATGCGCAAACGGCAACTATGTGTCTTCAAAGCCTCAATCGGCGAAGATACCGCCGACAAAGGCCCCATATCTGGTATCAGCATCACAGACCTTCCCAGATACAGATTTCATCAACGACCCGAAAAGCTTCGAAAAATTGGGTCGCTTCGGGGTCGGGCTCACCGAATTCGGTGGCCCGGTCGGACAGGGAGACGACGATGACGTCGCCTTCCAGTTCGAAGTCCGACATGTATGGAAGCGCGAGCGCTTCGCATAGGTATTCGAAATCCATTTCCGCCTGCGCGTAATCGACCGTTCCGCCCTCCCGGGCGATTTGCGGCGCGATGAATCGGAAGCGCAGCCAGGTCTCTGCGCCGAGGTCATCGATAAGGACTTCCTGAAGCTGCACGGGCTGGCCCGAGGGCACCTCTATCGGGGCGTCGGACGCCGCGGCCCCCTGCCCCGCAAAGAGGGTCAGAAGCATGAGAGAAAGGTACGCGCGATGCCTCATGGTGCTGCGACCTCCGCCGTGGCGAATTCAGCGGGTGAGGTGATTTCCAGCAGCTCCAGATCGTCCGAATGACGGATTTCGCGGTGCCGGATGCCGGGTGGCTGCAACACGCTGGAACCCTTGTGCAGCATCTGTTCGCCCGCGTCCTCGTACTCGAAGACGACCCAGCCGTTCAGGATGAAAACCATTTGGAAATCAAGCTCATGGGTATGCCATGTGGCGGGGCTTTCGGCGCCGGGGACCGCCCGGATCACATGGGCGCCGAAGCTTCCGCCGGTGGCTTTCGCGATGCCCAGATCGCGGTATTCGAAGAACGGGCGCAGCCCGGCACCTTCAAAAGGGGAGGTATCCGCGTGGGACACGACGAAAGCCTGATTTTGCCACATGCGCCCGCTCATAAGCGCCCCCGCAGGGGCACGACGGTCAGTGGTTGCGCAAAGCGTCGATCAACTCGTCCTTGTCCATGTCCGAGCGACCGTCGATGTCCAACTCCTGCGCGCGATCGTAGAGCTCTTCCTTCGTCCAGTCCTCGTAGGGGGATTGCTTGCCGCCCTTCTCCGACGGGTGCTGGTCGTCGTTCGCTTTCGCATTCGCGATGCGCGCGGCCTTTTCCTTCGAGGCCCCATCCTCGCGCAGGGATTCGTAGGTCTCGTCGTCCTTGATCGAACTTCCGTGATTCTTTGCCATTACATCCTCCTTTACCGGGAAACGCCAAAGGCGTTCCGGCGGTTCCCCGGGTTTCGACCCGGGGTGGCAGGATATTTCCAGAAAGGAAGGGCATGGGGCAGGCGATCTCAGAGGG
>NZ_LWGH01000425.1:0-4112 GCF_001635395.1 Sulfitobacter sp. HI0129
ATCAGCGTCAGCACCAGTCCCCCCACCAGCGGCGCGGAACTGGGCAGGTGCATGTAGTTGATGAACACCGCCAGCCCGAGGATGCCGAAAACGATGGAGGGGACGGCGGCGAGGTTCGATATGTTGACCTCGATGATATCGGTAAAGAGGTTTTTCGGCGCGAATTCTTCAAGATAGATGGAGGCCGCGACCCCGATAGGCAGCGCCAGCGCCAGAACGACCAGCATCATGAAAAGCGAGCCGATCATCGCCACGCCCATGCCCGCCGCCTCCGGTCGCTGGTCGGAGGCGTCCGACCCGGTGATGAATTCGGGATTGAACCGTTTGGCGAGCGATCCTTCGGCCACCAGCGCGTCAACCAGATCAAGCTGGGCCGCGTTGATGCTCTTGTCGTTGGCGATGCTTTCACGGGTCACGCGGCCCTTGAGGTATCCGTCCACCCGGCTGTTCACGAGGAATTCGAACTCCACCGTGGTGCCGATCAGCTCCGGGTTCTCCAGCACGAAATCCCGCAGGGTCGCCGCCGCGTCCTTTGACAGCAGCGCTGCCATGGCCTTCGGTTCAAGCTCGGTCTCGATCCCGGCTTGGGCGACCTTGGCCTCCAGTGCCGCGTTCATGAGCGGGGAATATCCGAAGGTGGACACCTTCTTGATGTCCTCGATGTCGCGGTTGCCCTTCTTGTCGAGCTTGGCTTCGAGCAGTTCGACCGGCAGCGTCAGATAGGTCTGCTGAAAGGCGCCTGTCCCGCGGGAAATGATCGTCACCAGCAGGACAAGCAGCATCAGAAGCCCGACCCCGATGGCGAGGATCCCATAAAGACGAAAGCGCCCCTCCGCGCGGTTGCGGCGGGTGGTGCGGGCGTCCTGCGTCAGCAGGGAGCTTGCCCCGCGCGGATCGGCAATCGGGGCTGCCGGGTTAGGAACGTCGGTCATTCGTATTGCTCCCGGTATCTGCGCACGATGTAGAGCGCGAGAACATTGAGCGCCAAGGTCAGCACGAAAAGCGTAAGGCCAAGGGCAAAGGCCACCAGCGTTTCGGGGCTTGCGAAATCGGTGTCGCCGGTCAACTGGCTGACGATCCGGGTGGTGATCGTCGTCATCGCCTCGAACGGGTTGGCAGAGATGCGGGCGATGGCCCCTGCCCCCAGCACCACGATCATCGTCTCGCCGATGGCGCGGCTTGCCGCCAGCAGGATCGCGCCCACGATGCCCGGCAGCGCCGCGGGCAGCACGACCTGCCGGATGGTTTCCGAATGGGTTGCCCCCAGCCCGTAGGAACCATCCCGCAGGCTTTGGGGCACTGCATTAATGATGTCATCCGACAGCGAGGAAACGAATGGGATCAGCATGATGCCCATCACCAGCCCCGCCGTCAGAACGGACGTGGCGCCGTTCATCCAGTCGACGCCCAGCAAACCGTCCTCGCCGCGCCCGAACACCGAGACGAGGAATGGCCCCACCGTGAGCAGCGCGAAGAGACCGTAGACGATCGTGGGAATCCCGGCGAGGATCTCCAGCAGCGGTTTGGCGATACTGCGCACACGGTTGTTGGCGTATTCGCTGAGGTAGATCGCGGCGTAAAGGCCGATGGGAACCGCCACGGCCAGCGCGATGAAACTGATATAGAGCGTGCCCCAGAGCAGCGGCAGGATCGAAAGATCGCTGTCCCCCCGGAAATTGGGGGACCAGCTGTCGCCGAAGAAAAAGTCTTGCCAGGGATGTGCGCGGAAGAAGTTGATCGATTCAAACAGCATCGACAGGACGATGCCGACGGTCGTCAGAATGGCGAGCGAAGCGGCGAGGATCAGCAACGCTCGGACGCCGCTTTCAACAGTATTGCGCGCCCGGAAGGTCGGGTCGGTCATGCGCAGCGCCGCAACAAGCCCCGCGATGGCCAGCACCAGTACCACGAGGCTGCGGCCCGCATGCCCCAGCGCCCTGAGCCTTGCGTGCTGCTGGGCAGCCTCGACGATTGCCGGCTCCAACGTTCCGCCAAGGGCGATGCCCGCGTCAGACAGGAGCGCGGGCAGCGTTTCGACGGCACGTGCGCCATCGGCCAGATCGGCGTCGGACAGCCGCCCGTCCGCCCGCAGCAGGGTGATCCCGTCGGAAACGCGGCGCACGTCCGTCATTACCAGTTCGACGGATGATCCTTCGGGCACGCTGGCCGCCGGGATCGTCTGTGCCACCTGCATCTGGACGAGCCAAGGCTGCACGATCAGCCAGACCGCAAGGACCAGCAGCGCCGGAACCGCCGTGAGCATCGCGGCGGCATAGCCGTAATAGGATGGCAAGGAATGAAGTCGGCGCACATCGCCGTCGACCGCGCGCAGCGCCCGGTGCCGCGCCAGCACATAGGCCAGCGCCGCCAGTGCCAGAATCAATAGCGTGAGAACGCCGGCGTTCGCTGCGCTGAGTAGTTCGATCACCTTGCCCCCAGGGTCCGTATGGCGCTGCGCATGTCAGGGGCGCAGGCGATGGTCAATGCATATGCGCGCCGATCCTTCCGACCGGCGCGCATTCGTGTCGTTTGGGCAGCCTATCAGGAACCGTCGCCCATGACAGTCTCGTCAAAGACGATTTCCTGCGTCTCCGCCAGTTCCGGGTCGGAGACGAGGCCATATTCCGCAAGCGGGCCGTCCGGGCCTGCGACTTCATCCGCGACGAAGAATTCCGCATATTCCTTGAGGCCGGGGATCACGCCGATATGCGCCTTCTTCACGTAGAAGAAGAGCGGCCGCGATACAGGGTATTCCCCGCTGGCGATGGTCTCGGTCGAGGGTTCGACGCCATCCATGGGTGCGACCTGCAGCTTGTCGGTGTTGTTTTCGTAGAAAGCGAGGCCGAAGACGCCGATGCCGTCGCGATTGCTTTCGATCCGGGCCAGTGTTTCGGTGTAGTCACCGTCGATATCGACGGATTTACCGTCGGTGCGCAGCGCGATACAGGCTTTCTCGGCTGCCTTTTCCTTCGCCTTTTCATCGCCTTCCGCCTGCTCCATGAAAACTTCCATGTCGCCGGTGGCTTCACAGCCGGCCAGGATCACCTTCTCCTCGAACACCTCGCGTGTGCCGTGTTTGGTGCCGGGAACGAAGGCCTGGATGGGCTGGGCGGGCAGATCGGGGTTCACGTCGGCCCAGGTCTGATGCGGATTGGCGACGATCTCGCCGTCCTGAACGATCTTGTCCGACAGCGCCAGATACCAGTCCGAGGGGGTGAAGCTGAAGGTTTCGCCGTCGATGTCCGACGCAAAGACGATACCGTCATAGCCGATGCGGACCTCGATGATGTCGGTCACACCGTTCGCGGCACAGGCCGCAAGCTCCGATTCCTTGATTTCGCGGCTGGCGTTGGCCACGTCGATCGTGTTTTCGCCCACGCCTTCGCAGAACCGCTTCAGCCCGGCGGAAGAGCCGCCCGATTCGACGACCGGCGTCGGGAAGTCGAAGTTTTCACCGAAAGCCTCTGCCACGATGGAAGCATAGGGCAGAACGGTGGAGGAGCCGGCGATCTGCACCTGATCGCGCGCCGCTGCGGCGGTTGCGGAAACGGCGGCAAGTGCCAGGGCGGATGTGGAAAGTCTTGCAAGCGACATGAATTCTCCTGTCAGGTCTATGCGCATGGCCCGCACGGCCAAGCTGCGCCCCGTCTAGCCGGAACGTGCTTCGCTTATGTGACGGTTTCGTTACAGTTATATGACAGCTTCAGCCGCGCGCCAACTCTTCGCGGTCGACCGGCAGGGCCACGGTGAAACAGGCCCCCTCGCCCTCGGTGCTTTCGATCAGAAGCCGCCCACGGTGGCGGTTCAGGATGTGCTTCACGATGGCAAGGCCAAGCCCGGTGCCCCCCAGCGCCCGGCTGCGGTGGTTGTCGGCCCGGTAGAACCGTTCGGTAAGACGGGGCAGATGCTGCTGCGCGATGCCCGGCCCTTCATCCTGCACGGCCACGCGCAAGCTGGCCGTCCGCAACGCCGGGTCATGCTCGCGCAGGGAGACATCCAGATGAACCGCCCTGCCCGGCCCGCCATATTTGATCGCGTTTTCCAGCAGGTTGGTGAAGACCTGCTGCAACTCGTCCGCATCGCCGCGCAGGGGGGCCTGCGGTAGCTCCGGC
>NZ_LWGH01000426.1:0-2654 GCF_001635395.1 Sulfitobacter sp. HI0129
GCCAATCCGCAGGAATTCAACGTCATGCTCGACGTGGGCGCCGATGTGCGCGCGGATGCCGACGACCTGATGCGCTTTGCGCTCATGGGCACGTCCTACACCCGCAACAGCATGGACATCGACCGCCCGCGGGTGGGTCTGCTGAACGTGGGCACCGAAGAGAACAAGGGCCGGAGCGAGTTGAAAGAGGCCTATGACCTCATCAAGGCGCAGGAAGACAACGCCGGGTTCGAGTTCGTGGGATTCGTCGAAGGCGGCGACATCGCGGGCGACCGGGCGGATGTGATCGTCACGGACGGTTTCACCGGCAACGTCGCGATCAAGACCGGCGAAGGCACCGCGACGATGATCGGAAGCCGCTTGCGCGAAGCCTTCCGACACTCCATCCTGTCAAAGCTCGCCTCCGTGCTCGCCTATACCTCGCTTCAGCGGCTGCGCCGCAAGGTCGACCCGCGCCGGGTCAATGGCGGCGTGTTCCTTGGCCTCAACGGGACGGTGGTGAAATCGCACGGCTCCGCCGATGCCACCGGCGTTTCGGCGGCTATCAAGCTCGCGGCGCAACTGGCGCAGAGCAAGTTCAACGACAAGCTGGCCGCCCGCGTCGCGGCGGTAATGCCAGCTGAGGAGACTGTCACATGACCATCCGCGCAGTCGTCGCGGGGGCCGGCCACTACCTGCCCGCCCGCGTCGTGGAAAACGCCGAATTCGAAAAGACACTGGATACCGATGACGCCTGGATCCGGTCCCGTTCGGGTATCGAGCGTCGCCATTTCGCGGCAGAGGACGAAACCACGTCCTCCATGGCCGCCGCCGCCGCCGACAAGGCGTTGAAGGATGCGGGATGCGCGGCCTCGGATGTGGATGCGATCATCCTCGCCACCTCTACCCCGGACCTCACTTTCCCGTCGGCAGCCACGATGGTGCAGGCCGAACTTGGCATGAACGCGGGCTTTGCATTCGATGTTCAAGCCGTCTGCGCCGGCTTCGTCTATGCGCTCGCCAACGCCAATGCGCTGATCGTCTCCGGCCAGGCGCGCCGGGTGCTCGTGATCGGGGCGGAAACTTTCAGCCGGATCATGGACTGGACAGACAGATCCACCTGCGTCCTTTTCGGGGACGGCGCGGGGGCGCTGCTGCTCGAAGCGCAGGATGCGGAAGGCACCCCGTCGGACCGGGGCATCCTCGCCACCGATCTCAATTCCGACGGGCGGTTCCGCGATCTGCTCTACGTGGACGGCGGCGTCAGCACCGGCACCACGGGTTATCTGCGGATGCAGGGGAATCAGGTCTTCCGCCACGCGGTGGAAAAACTTGCCTCCACCGCTACGCTGGCGATGGAACGCGCCGGGGTCACGGCGGATGACATCGACTGGATCGTGCCGCATCAGGCCAACATCCGCATCATTCAGGGCACCGCGAAAAAGCTGGGCCTGCCGATGGAGCGCGTCGTGGTCACCGTGCAGGATCACGGCAATACCTCTGCCGCGTCCATCCCGCTTGCGCTTTCGGTGGCGCATGGCAGCGGCCAGATCAAGCAGGGCGACCTGCTGGTGACCGAAGCCATCGGCGGCGGGCTTGCCTGGGGCGCAGTTGTTCTGCGCTGGTAGTCCGGGCGCATTTTTGCTAAATCAATGCCTAAACAGCGCCTTAGATGGCTCTGTTGTTGACTCGAAAAATTCGCGTAGCCTATGCTGCCCCCAAAAGCGGGAGTTATTATGTCCAAGAGCCTGACTCGTATGGATCTGAGCGAGGCCGTCTTTCGTGAAGTGGGACTGTCCCGCAACGAAAGCGCGCAACTCGTCGAAGCGGTGCTCGAACATATGTCCGACGCGCTGGTGAACGGGGAGCAGGTGAAAATCTCCTCCTTCGGGACGTTTTCCGCCCGCGACAAGTCCGCCCGGGTGGGGCGCAACCCCAAGACGGGGGAGGAAGTCCCGATCAACCCGCGCCGGGTCCTGACGTTCCGGCCTTCGCACCTCATGAAAGACCGGGTCGCCAGCGGCAACAAAGCCTGAGCATGGCGAAGTCAAGAGACGCCTTTCGCACGATTTCCGAAGTTGCGGATTGGCTTGGAATTCAGGCCCATGTCCTGAGGTTCTGGGAAAGCAAGTTCAGTCAGGTCAAACCGATCAAGCGGGCGGGCGGACGGCGGTATTACCGCCCCGCCGACATGCTGCTGCTGGGCGGCATCAAGAAGCTTCTGCACGAAGACGGGCTTACCATCAAAGGCGTTCAGAAGATCCTCCGGGAAGAGGGGATGAGCCATGTCGCGGCGATGTCCGGCCCGCTCGACAGTCTGGATCCCCCCGTCCAAAGCTCGGCCAGCCCGGCGGCCCCGCCGCCTGATCCGATTCCCCTGCCCGAGGAAACCGGCGTGGTGCTGAATTTCGAACCGCCCACCGCTGCCGAACCCGCGCCCGAGGCCCCTGCGGAGGAGCCGGACCTTGAGGCAATATCCGACCTGGTCGCCGCTGAGGAGGGTGAGGAGGAAACGCCCGCTGCGGATGACCAAAGCGCCACCGCCGAGGACGAAGCGGAACAGCCGACAGATGCGGCTGAGCGCGCGGACGAAGCGGAGGAACCCCTGCCGCAGGCGGAACTGCCCGCCTTCCTGCGCAATCCCATGACCACCCCGGCGGAACGCGGCGATCTGT
>NZ_LWGH01000427.1:0-8517 GCF_001635395.1 Sulfitobacter sp. HI0129
CACTGCCAGCAACGCCACCAGCTTCACCACAGCCTCCACCGCCACGGCGATCACCACGCCATGATGGCGTTCGTTGACGTTGAGGTTCCGGGTCCCGAAGAGCACGGTGAAAAGCGCAAGTCCGACCGCCACCCAGAGGGCCGAACTGCCCAGATCGGGCACCGCCCCATCGGCGGGCGCCTCCGACACGGCAAAGATCGACAGCGACAGGGTGACCGACTGCAACTGCAGCGCGATATAGGGGGTCACGCCGATCACGGCCATGGTCGTCACCACGATGGCCAGCAAGTTGGATTTCCCGAAGCGGGAGGAGATGAGATCGGCGATCGACGTTACCCGCTGGGCGCGTCCGATCCGGACCAGACGGCGCAGCAGCCACCACCATGCCACCATGATCAGGCTCGGACCGAGATAGATCGTAACATATTCCAGCCCCGAGCGGGCGGCGTAGCCCACCGCACCATAGAACGTCCAGGCGGTGCAGTAGATCGACAGCGACAGCGTATAGACCAGCGGCGAGCGCAGGAGCCAGTCGCCATGGCCGCGCAGCGCCGCGCGTTCGGCGGCAAAGGCCACGATGAAAAGCCCCGCGACATAGGTCAGGCAGACGATCACGAGCTGGTTGAGCGAAACCATCAGCCGCCCCCTTCAGCCGGTGCGGCAGGGTCGACAGGCTCCCCCGGGCCGGGCAGATCACCGGTGCGCCGCCACAGCACGGCGGCCGACAGGATCAACAGCAGCCAGACACCAAAGATGTAGCGCAGGGCATCGGCGGTGGTCATGCCGGGGGCGGTGTCTGCCCCGGTTCCCGGGGGTAGCCCCTCCGGCCCCGGTCCGAGCGGCCAGAGCAGCGGCACCATCCAAAGCGCAAGCCCCAGAAACGGCAGCACCCGCAGCGCGTCCATCATACGCCGACGGCGATAGCTCCGCCGTTCGAGAAAGAGCGGCGGGCCCGCCACGCCCGGGCCCGTCAGCCCGCCGGGCCGCCGCGGGTGAGGTCACGCACCGCGTCCAGCATCTCGGCGTTGGAGAAAGGTTTGGTCATGAACCGGCTGACGCCCGCGCGTTCGGCCATCTCACGGTCGCGGCTCTGGCCACGCGCGGTGAGCATCAGGACAGGCAGGGCCTGCAGTTCCGGGTCCGCCCGCAGGTCCTGCAGAATCTCAAAGCCGCTGCGCCCGGGCAACATCACGTCAAGCATCACGAGATCGGGCATCGCCTTGCGGATCACCTTCAGCGCCGAGCTGCCGTTGGCCAGCGTCTCGACCCGCCAGCCTTCGCGGCTCAGCAGGAAACGGATCGCTTCCGCGATGTTGAGCTCGTCTTCGACGAGCACCACGCGTTTGCCCATGGGCGGTTGTCCTCCCCTCGATCCGTGGCGCCCGCCCTCCCGCAGGCTCCGTCACGGCAGCGCCGAGGATGCACCGGTTTCCCCGGGGTGTCAAAAGCCTATACGCATTTGCTTTTTTCGCGCGCCCCGCCGGTCACAGCCCGGTTTCCAGGATCGACGGCTCGCGCCGGGCGCTGCAGGCTTCGCGCGGGCAGACGCGGCAGGTCGCGCCCACTTCCTGCCGGTCCGCCGATACGCGGGCGGCGGGCAGGATCAGCATCGTGGCCAGCACCAGCGGGGTGGCGTTATAGCCCGGCGCGCTCTGCGTTTCGCAGGTGGCGAAACAATCGAACTGGGCGCTGGACCGGCCCAGTTGCTCGATCCGCTGGGAAACCACCATCCCCGGATGACCCAGCACCGCGAAGAGCGGCCAGAGCGGGCAGCAGTCGCCGAACCGGGGGACGGTGAAACCGCTGACCGATTTGCGAAAGATCACCGTGCCTGAACGGTCGCAGACCACCAGCCCGCAGCCAAGGTCGCGCAGGGCCGCCAGACGGCGCAGGACGCGGCCTATCGGCTGATGCAACTGCCGCGCCAATGCCGCGGGATCGGTGCCGATGCCCCCGCCCATGGCCTCGCGCAGCGAATCCAGTGGCAGTGCCGCCGCGTCCCACGCCGCCTGCTGAAGCACGTTCTGCGCAATGTGACGTGCGGCGGCGGACCGCAGCTCCGGCGCCTCTGCCACCAGACGGGCACGGTCTTCGGGCAGCGCCTTCGGGTCCTCCACCACGTCGAAGCTGAAGCCGTGGCGTTCGAGGAAAGCCTCCACCTCCTCCTGTGGGGAATGGCCCGCTTCCGCCGCGCTCATATCGGCGTCGAGATAGCCCACCAGCGCCTGCGCGCTGTCGGACAACCTGCGACTGTCTTCGGCCAGATTGCCGTGGAAGCGGGCGCGCCATTCGGGCTGAAGCTCGCGGTTCTCATCGAGGATCGCGGCGGTGGAGCGGATGGCGGCGGCGGTCGACAGCAACTCATGCATCGAAGCGGCAAGATGGGGATCATGGGCCATGCGGTCCGTCAACGTCTCCACCGTGCGTTCGAGCGCGCTGACCCGGCGGCGTGTGGCGGCCAGCACCCCGGCCCAGCCGGGAAAGCGGCCTGCGAATTCGTCCGCCCGAGCCAATTCCGGCCCGGCGAGGTCCGCCTCGCTCGCCGCTTCGCGCAGGCTGGCCACGAGCGCGGCCTCCGCCCCTTCGGTCAGGCTGTGCGGCTCCACGTCGAGCGCGCCGGCGATGTCCAGCAGCAGCTTGCCCCCGATCCGGCGGCGGTTGTGTTCGATGAGGTTGAGATAGCTGGCGGAGATACCGACCGACCGGGCGAGTTCGGCCTGCTTCATCCCTGTCATGGTACGCCGCTCGCGGATGCGGCTGCCCGTCAGTGCGTCGCGCGCCATGCTATGCCGCCCCCGGTGCAAAGGGCGCTGAATTCTGCGCCGCAGTATCAGTTAATTTACAAAACACATGGGTCATCTGCGAATTTGTTTACAATATTCTGGCGCAGATCAAGGGGGTTATTGAACGGTTTTCAGAAACAAGGTCATACATGATTTGCATACTTGTGCGCCCAAGGATCGGAGGAGGAACCGGTTCACGGGATCAACAAATTGGGAGGAATTCATGTCATTCAACAACTTGACACGCCGTGGGCTGATCCAGACCGGGGTCGTCGCGGGGGCAGGGCTTGCGCTGCCGACCTATCTGCGCGCCGATGCGCATACCGGCTTCACGAACGCGCCCACCGGCAGCACCGTGACGCTCGGCTTTAACGTACCCCAGACCGGCCCCTACGCCGAAGAAGGTCTGGACGAGCTGCGCGCGCAGGAACTCGCGGTCGAGCACCTCAACGGTGAAGGCGACGGCGGCATGCTGAACACCTTCAGCTCCAAGGCGCTTCAGGGCAACGGTATCCTGGGCAAGAAGGTGCAGTACGTCACAGGCGATACCCAGACGAAATCCGACGCGGCCCGCGCCTCCGCCAAGGCGATGATCGAAAAAGACGGCGCCATCATGATCAACGGCGGCTCGTCCTCGGGCGTGGCCGTGGCCGTTCAGGGCCTCTGCCAGGAAGCCGGCGTGATCTTCATGGCCGGTCTGACCCACTCCAACGACACCACCGGCAAGGACCGCAAGGCGAATGGCTTCCGCCACTTCTTCAACGCCTACATGTCCGCCGCCGCACTGGCACCGGTGCTCAAGAACGCCTATGGCGAAGACCGCCGCGCCTATCACCTGACGGCGGACTACAACTGGGGCTGGACCCAGCAGGAATCCATCGCCGCCGCGACCGAAGCCATGGGCTGGGAGACCGTCAACAACGTGCTGACGCCGCTCGCCTCCACTGACTTCTCCTCCTACATCGCGCCGGTGCTGAATTCGGGCGCAGATGTGCTGGTTCTGAACCACTACGGCGGAAACATGGTCAACTCTCTGACCAACGCGATCCAGTTCGACCTGCTGAGCAAGCAGGTGAACGGCAAGGACTTCCAGATCGTCGTGCCGCTCTACTCCGAACTGATGGCCGCGGGTGCGGGCAGCAACGTGCAGGGCGTGATCGGCTCCATGAACTGGAACTGGCAGCTGCAGGACGAAGGCTCCAAAGCGTTCACACGCTCCTTCGGCGAAAAGTATGGCCGCCCGCCCTCCAACTCCGCGCATACCTGCTACGTGCAGACGCTGCTCTATGCGGATGCGGTGGAACGTGCCGGCTCCTTCAACCCCTGTGCCGTGGCCGAAGCGCTCGAAGGCTTCGAGTTCGACGGCATGGGCAACGGTCCGACCCTCTACCGTGGCGAAGACCACCAGTGCTTCAAGGACGTGCTGGTCATGAAGGGCAAGGAAAACCCGACCAACCAGTACGACACGCTGGAAATCGTCGAGGTCACACCGGTCGAGCAGGTCATGTACGCACCCGATCACCCGATGTTCGGCGGTGCGGATGCCACACTGGGCGAATGCAACCCCGGCGCCTGAGCCCTTTATCTCACTGACATCGGCAGGGGGCGTCGCGACGCCGCCCCCTGCCCCTCCGTTTCCCCCGGTGCACGCCTGCAATTCGGGGGACTTTCCACAAGGTGGGGACCATGGACGCAATCCTTCTTCAATTCCTGAACGGCCTCGACAAGGGATCCGCCTATGCGCTGATCGCTCTCGGGCTGACACTCATTTTCGGCACGCTCGGCGTGGTGAACTTCGCCCACGGCGCGCTCTTCATGATCGGGGCCTTCTGCTCCGTGACGGTGCAACGCCTGCTGACGCTCAGCCATGAAACCCTGTCGGAGACAGAGAAGGACTTTCTGGGCAACCCCCTGAAGATCAAGACCCCCTATGTGCAGGACTGGTTCGGCCCCGAGGTGGGCGCCAGTATCATCGACTGGTCCGTGCCACTGGCGATTCTGCTGGCGATCCCGGTGATGCTGATCATCGGCTTCGTCATGGAGCGCGGGCTGATCAAGCATTTCTACAAGCGTCCCCACGCCGACCAGATCCTCGTGACTTTCGGCCTCGCCATCGTGCTGCAGGAGATCGTCAAGTATTTCTACGGCGCCAACCCGATCCCCACCCCCGCACCGGCGGCCTTCGCGGGCAGCTTCGACTTCGGGGCGCTGCTGGGGCTCGATACGGTCATCGCCTACCCCTACTGGCGGCTCGTCTACTTCGGCTTCTCGGCGCTCATCATCGGAGCGGTCTTCGCCTTCCTGCAGTTCACCACCTTCGGGATGGTCGTGCGGGCCGGTATGGCTGACCGTGAAACGGTGGGCCTGCTGGGCATCGACATCGACCGCCGCTTTACCATCATGTTCGGCATCGCCGCCGCAGTGGCGGGGCTGGCCGGGGTGATGTACGCCCCCATCAACTCACCCAACTACCACATGGGCATGGACTTCCTGGTGCTCAGCTTCGTCGTGGTCGTCGTGGGGGGCATGGGCTCTCTACCCGGTGCGGTGCTCGCGGGCTTCATGCTGGGCATCCTCGAATCCATCGCCTCCATGAACGAGGTAAAGGCAATCCTGCCGGGCATCGACCAGATCATCATCTACGTCATTGCAATCATCATTCTGTTGACGCGTCCGCGTGGCCTGCTTGGCCGCAAGGGCGTGATGGAGGAATAACCAATGTTCGGATCGGAAAAGCGTGACAGAACGCTGCTTATCGTGGTCGCCATCCTGACCATCTTCGCGCCGTTCATCCTCAACCCCTTCCCCACGGACAGCGCCATGGCGCAGTTCAACGCGGGCTACCCGGACCTGATGCAGCGCTTCGTGATCTTCGGGATCTTTGCGATCGGGTTCAACATCCTCTTCGGGCTGACCGGCTACCTCAGCTTCGGGCATGCCGCCTTCCTCGGCATCGGATCCTACGCCGTGGTCTGGATGTACAAGCTGCTGGACTACAACATCATCCCGGGGCTGATCCTGTCCGTCATCGTCAGCGGTATCTTCGCGGTGGCGATCGGCTACATCAGCCTGCGGCGCTCCGGCATCTACTTCTCGATCCTGACGCTGGCCTTCGCGCAGATGCTCTTTGCGGTGTCCTATTCGGACCTCGTCGGCCGCTTCTTCGGCACCACGATCACCAATGGTGAAACCGGGCTGCAGGTCTATACCTCCGACCCGCAGATCCTGATCGACAGCTGGGAAAGCGTGCCGCATCTTCTGGGGCTGGTAGAGATGCGCTCCACCTACACGCTGGATGCGGGCGCATGGTCCTTCGACTTCAACGCGGGCTACTATTTCTCCGCCGCGGTGATGCTGCTGGCCTTCTACCTCGCCATGCGGATCTTCCGCTCGCCCTTCGGCATGATGCTGCGGGCGGTGAAGTCGAACCAGCAGCGCATGAACTACACCGGTCTCAACACGCGGCCCTACATGCTGGCGGCTTTCGTGATCTCCGGCATGTATGCGGGCCTCGCCGGTGGGCTGCTTGCCTCCATGGATCCGCTCGCCGGGGCCGAGCGGATGCAGTGGACCGCCAGCGGCGAGGTCGTGCTGATGACGATCCTCGGCGGCGCGGGCACCTTGATCGGGCCGGTGCTGGGTGCGGGCTTCATCAAGTACTTCGAGAACATCTTCGCCAAGATCAACGACAACGTCCTGCACGGCTGGTTCGCCTTCATGCCGGACGGTCTTGAGAACGCGATGGTGACCATCGTCCACCCCTTCGTGGGCAAGGGCTGGCACCTGACGCTGGGCCTGATGTTCATGCTGGTCGTCATCTTCCTGCCCGGCGGGCTGGTCGAAGGCGGACAGCGGGCGGGACGCTTCGTCTTCCGCCGCCGCGACCGCAAAGCCGGGGACGTCGAATCCGACGCCGCCGAACAGCGCAACCCTGCAGCCGAATAAGGAGACGGGACCATGGCAATCCTCGAAGTCAAGAATGTCGGCAAACGGTTCGGCGGCCTGCAGGCCCTGTCGAACGTGAACCTCAGCGTGGTGGAAAACTCCGTCCATGCGATCATCGGGCCGAACGGCGCGGGCAAGTCCACCCTGCTCAACTGCCTCGTGGGCAAGCTGATCCCCGATACCGGCAGCGTCATGTTCGACGGCCAGTCGGTGCTGGGGCGCAAACCCTACGAGATCAACCAGATGGGCATTTCCCGCGTCTTCCAGACACCGGAGATTTTCGGTGACCTGACGGTGATGGAAAACATGCTCATCCCCTGTTTCGCCAAGCGCGACGGCGCCTTCGAGATGAACGCCGTTTCCCGCGTGGTGGGCCAGCGCGACGTGATAGAGAAGGCGGAGGAGATGATGGAGGAGATGCGCATGAGCGACAAACGCCACATGCATGCCGCATCGCTTTCGCGGGGGGACAAACGGCGGCTCGAAATCGCCATGTGCCTTGCGCAGGATCCGCGTCTTCTGCTGCTCGACGAACCCACCGCCGGGATGGCGCGGGCCGATACCAACAACACGATCGACCTGCTCAAGCAGATCAAGGAAGAGCGCGATATCACCATCGCCATCATCGAACACGACATGCATGTGGTGTTCTCTCTGGCCGAACGGATCACCGTGCTGGCCCAGGGCACACCGCTGGTGGAAGATACCCCCGAACGCATCAAGGGCCATCCGAAGGTGCGCGAAGCCTATCTCGGCGAATCCCAGGACGCCGCCTGATCCCATTCCGCCGCGGCCATCCCGTGCCGCCCCCCGCGAGGAAACGACATGACCGATACCAATACCCTGCCCCGCTCCGACAGCGACGCCTCGACCGGCTCTGCCTATCTGTCCGTCCGGGACCTGCATGCCTACTACGGCGAAAGCTACATCGTGCAGGGCATCAGCTTTGACGTCCACGAAGGCGAGATCCTCGCGCTGCTGGGCCGTAACGGGGCGGGCAAGACCTCTACCCTGCGGGCCATCGCGCGTGTCGCCAGCCCCGAATTGCGCAGCGGCGAAGTCTGGCTGGACGGCAAGGCGCTGCACAAGATGGCCAGCTATCAGGCGGCCGTCGAAGGTCTGGTACTGGTGCCGGAGGATCGCCGGATCATCGCCGGCCTCACAGTGGAGGAGAACCTGAAGCTCGCGCAGATCGCCCCGCCTCTCGGCTGGTCGCTCGACCGTATCTACGAGCTTTTCCCGCGGCTGGGCGAGCGGAAGAATCAGGAAGGTGTGACCCTTTCGGGCGGCGAGCAGCAGATGCTCGCGATTGCCCGCGCGCTGGCGCGCGACATCAAGGTGCTGTTGCTCGATGAACCCTACGAAGGCCTCGCCCCCGTCATCGTGGATGAAATCGAACGAACGCTCGGGCTCATCAAGGATCAGGGCATTACCACTATCCTCGTGGAGCAGAACGCCGTCCGTGCGCTCAAGCTCGCGGACCGCGCCGTCATTCTTGATACCGGCGGTGTCGTTTACGACGGTACGGCAGAAGAGGTTCTGAACGACGCGCAGCTCCGGGCGGAATATCTCGCAATCTAGATCAGTTTTCCGTGAAAAGTCGGTGGCCAAGGGGTTCGTGCTGTGGTCAGAGTAGTGTCGCGTACGAATTTCCTGGGTAACACATCGAGTGTCTGACAATCAGCCGGATCTCCACAATCTGTTCATGTGTTTGCCTGCAGCCTGTCTGGTTCTGGACAGGAATCTGCATATCGCCTCGGCAAATGAAACCTATCTGCAAACGGTAGAC
>NZ_LWGH01000428.1:0-6526 GCF_001635395.1 Sulfitobacter sp. HI0129
ACCTGATCCGCGGCAGATCGAGAAGCACCTCGGCCACGGCGGATCCCAGCCCGCCGGTCACGTTATGCTCCTCCACCGTCAGGATCGCGCCGGTTTCCGCCGCCGCGCGGATCTCCTCCTCGTCCATCCTGTCGATGGTGAACATATCGACAACCCGGACCGACACGCCCTTTTCCTCCAGCATCGCGGCAGCGTCGAGCGAGGCGCGCACTTGACTGCCGCAGGTGATGATCGTCAGGTCACTGCCCTCCCGCAGCCGGATCGCGCGCCCGAAGGCGATCTTCGGCACCTCGTCGTAGACCACCGGGTCCCGACCCCGGCCAAGGCGGATATACATCGCGCCGGGATGTTCCAACGAAGCACGCAGGATCGCCCGCAGGTGGTTGGCATCCGTGGCACAGACCACCGTCAGATCGGCGATGCAACGCATCATGCCCAGATCCTCCAGCGCGTGATGGGAACTGCCGTAGAATCCCATGGACATGCCCGAATGGCTGCCGAGGATACGCACCTTCATCCGAGGATAGGCGCAATCGGTGCGGATCGCTTCCGTCCCCAGAATCGCGGCGAAGCTCGCGAAGGTGGCGACATAGGGGATCAACCCGGTGGAGGCCATGCCGGCGGCGGCGGTGATCATGTTCTTTTCGGCAATGGAAAAGTTCACGAACCGCTCGGGATGCCGGTCGCGGAAATCATTCGTACGGTTGGCCGAGGCAAGGTCAGCCGTCGCCACCACGATGCGCGGATCATCCTCTGCCAGATCCGCCAGTTCCTCGCCCAGCACGAAGGCCGGCATGCCGGACCGCGGCGTTCCGCGGACGGACCGCTTGTCGCGCAACTGGGTGGTGCCGGTCGTCGTGCCGCGAAAGATCTCGCTTTCGTCCTGCATGTCCTTGTTCATGTCGCGTCCTCCGCCACGAAGGGTTTCAGCCCCTCATCAAGCTCCGCCATGACGGCGTCGTAATCCTCCCCCACCAGATTGCCGACATGCCAGTCGAGCGACATTTCCATCCGCTCCACCCCGCGGCCCTTGATGGTGTCGGCGATGATGACCTGCGGCTTGCCCTGCCCCCCGGTCTTCAGGGTGTCGAAGGCCCCCCGGATGGCGGCGAATTCATGCCCGTCGATCCGCTGCGTGTCCCATCCGAAAGCGGCAAAGCGCGCTTCCAGCGGCTCCACGCTCATCACCTCTTCGGTATGGCCGTCGATGGAAAGCCCGTTCCGGTCGACGATGGCCACGAGGTTCCGCAGCTTGAAATGACCGGCGGCGTTGGCGGCTTCCCAGATCTGGCCCTCGCTCAACTCGCCGTCGCCCAGCAACACATAGGTCCGGTAATCCCGACCCGAGATGCGCGCCGCGAGCGCAAGGCCCAGCCCCACCGACAGCCCATGCCCCAGCGAGCCGGATGAGAAATCGAGCCCGCGCACCTTTTTCATGTCCGGATGATCGCCATAGGGCGAGCCGAGCCTCGTATAGGTGTCGAGTTCCGAGGGATCGAAGTACCCCAGATCGGCCAGCACCGGGTAAAGCCCGATGGCGGCGTGCCCCTTCGACATCACGAAACGGTCCCTGTCCGGCCAATCGGGCTCTGACGGCTCTATCGACATCTGGTCGTAATAGAGCGCCGCCAGCAGTTCGGCGCAGGAAAAGGTCGATGAATAATGCCCGGCCCCCGCGATCCGCGACAGGCGGACGGTTTCCTTGCGGATGAATTTCGCCCGGTCCTCAAGAACCGAAAGGCTGACATTGCCACGTTTGGTCATCGTGCTTCCTCCGTTATCGGGCGCGCTGTCGACAGGGCTGCAAAGGCGTCTTCGGTCGCCTCCAGCGCGCGGTCGATCTCGGCTTCGGTATGCGCCGTGCTCAGGAACATGTTGTGCTTGTGGTGCATGTAGACGCCGCGCCGCAGGGCCTCTCCGCAAAAGGTATTGCCAAGGGTGGCCGCACGGTCGTCGCCTTCGAACTGCACCAGCGGCATGACCGGCGGCCCGGATTGGCGCAGCTCGAACCCGTGGCGCCGGGCCTGTTCGTCCAGCCCGTCGCGCAGGCGCTGGCCCGCGCGCTGCATCACCGCTGGCCCGTCGATCCGCGCCAATTCATCGAGCGTGGCGACCGAAGCGGCCATCGCGGGCCCGCCGTACCAGAAGGAGCCGGTCACGAAGACCTTGTTCGCCGCCTCGCGGAAGCTGTCGCTGCCCGTCACCGCCGAAAGAGCGTGCCCGTTGGCGATGGCCTTGGAAAAGGCGCTGAGGTCGGGCCGCACCGACAACCCTTCGAGCGCACCGCCCATGTTCAGCCGGAACCCGGTGCGCACGTCATCGACCACCATCGCGGCACCGGTTTCGTCACAGGCCTTGCGCACGGCATCCGCGAAATCCTGCGTCGGCATTTCCTGCGGCACGCCGAGGTCATGGCGAAAGCCCGAAACGACGATGGCGGCCAGATCATCACCGGCTTCGGCCACCGTGGCCCTGACGCTGTCGGTGTCGTTGAACTCGAAATGCATCAGATGCGCGCGGTCTTCTGCGGTCACCCCGGTCAGCGAGGGCGAACACCATGGCACCGCCCCGTGATAGGCCCCCCGTGCAATCATGATCTTGCGCCGCCCCGTACCCGCCCGCGCGATGGTCACGCAGGATGTCATCGCGTCGGAGCCGTTCTTCTGGAACAGTGCCCAATCAGCGTGGGCCACGGTATCGACCAGCTTCTCGGCAAGGGTGACGGCCTGTTCGGTCGGCCCGTTGAGGCAGACCCCCTGCTCGGCTTCCCGGCGCACGGCCTCTTCCACCAGCGGATGCCGATGGCCGAGGATGATCGGCCCCCATGCGCACATGAAATCGATGTATTCACGCCCGTCCACGTCTGTCACCCGTGCGCCTTGGCCGCTGGCAAAGAACTGGGGGTAGCCGCCGGGCAGGGCTTCGGCGCGCTGATGGCCCCACATGCCGCCGGGAATGACGCGTGCCGCCCGGTCGCGCAGCGCGCGGTCGCGTGACGCATTGGTCTGGATGAAGGGCGAATTCATGCGCCGGCTCCTTCTGAAAGGGATTGTTCGTCTTGTGCCGCCGGGGGCGGGCCGGGGAAGTGACAGGCCACCGCACGGCCCTCTCCATCGTCGTCGAGGTTCGGCTGCACCTCGGCACAGAGCGCCTGTGCCCGGGGGCACCGCGTGCGGAACCGGCATCCCGAAGGCGGGTTGAGCGGGCTCGGCAGATCGCCCTCCAGCACGGTGCGCCTTCGCGCCCGCTCCCGGATCGGGTCGGCCAAGGGAATGGCCGACAAAAGCGCCTGCGTATAGGGATGCTGCGGGTCGGAGAACAGCCGCTGCGCGGGCCCCGTCTCGACGATCTGGCCAAGGTACATCACCCCGATCCGGTGCGAGATATAGCGCACCACGCCCAGATCATGCGCGATGAAGACAAAGGCAACGCCCAGCCGTTCCTGCAGATCGCGCAGCAGGTTCAGAACCCCCGCCTGTATCGACACGTCGAGCGCCGACACCGGCTCATCCAGCACCACGACCTTCGGATCGACGGATATCGCACGCGCAATGCCGATACGCTGGCGCTGCCCACCCGACAGTTCGTGCGGATAGCGGTCCGCCACGTCCTGCGGCAGTTGCACGAGATGGATGAGCTCTTCGATCTTCGCCGCCTCCTCCTGCGGGCGCAGGCGCAGCAGCCGCATGCCTTCGGACAGGATGCGCCTGATCTTCATGCCCGGATGCAGCGATGCCATCGGATCCTGGAAAACGATCTGAAGGTCGCGCCGCACGGGCCGCATCTCTGCCGGAGAAAGGGTGGTAATGTCCCGCCCCGCCAGAACGACGCGGCCGCCCGATGGTTCCAGCAGGCGCAGGATGCAGCGGCCCAGCGTGGATTTGCCGCAACCGCTTTCCCCGACAAGCCCGAAGGTTTCGGCCTGCCCGACGCTGAAGCTCACCCCCGATACCGCGCGCAGCATCTGCGCGGGGCGCGTGCCCAGCAGGTTCGAGCCGACGGGAAAATCCTTCGACAGGTTGCTGACCTCTAGGACCGGAACGCCGCTCATGTGCCCACCGCCCGGGGCCTCGGGCCCTCATCCAGCAATTCCTCTGCCCGCAGACATGCCGTTCTGGTGGGGCCGACCGCCCGCAACGCGGGATCGCTCTCGCGGCAGGGCTGCTGCGCGAACGTGCAGCGCGGGGCGAAACTGCACCCCGGCGGGCGCGAAAAGATCGACGGCGGCGTGCCCTCGATCGGTGTCAGTTCCTCGTCGATCCGGTCCAGCTTGGGCATCGCCGCGATCAGGCCGCGCGTGTAGGGATGCGCACTGTGGTAAAAGATATCCTCCGCGCGCCCCGTCTCCACCACCCGCCCGCCGTACATCACGGCGATATCGCGCGCCATGCCCGCGACCACGCCCAGATCATGGGTGATCAGCACGACGCCGATGCCACGTTCCTGCGCAAGCTTTCGCAGCAGATCGAGGATCTGCGCCTGCACCGTAACGTCAAGCGCGGTGGTCGGTTCATCCGCGATCAGCAGGGCCGGATCGTTCGCCAGCGCCATGGCGATCATCGCGCGCTGGCGCATGCCGCCGGAAAATTCGTGCGGATACTGCTGCGCGCGGCGTTCCGGCTCCGGTATGGCGACCTGCTCCAGCAGACCGATGGCGCGGGACCGTGCCGCTCCGCGTCCGATGCGGCGGTCATGCAGGCGGATGGCCTCGACGATCTGTGCGCCGATGGTCAGAACGGGGTTGAACGCGCTCAGCGGGTCCTGAAAGACGCAGCCGATATCGCGCCCGCGGATCCTGCGGATATCCCGGCGCGACATGCCGATGAGTTCGCGGCCCTTGAACCGCGCCGAACCGCTGACGGTCGCCTGTTCGGGCAGCAGCTGCAGCAGCGCCATCATCGCGACGGATTTACCCGACCCGCTTTCGCCGACGATGCCCAGCACCTCGCCCTCGTCCAGCGTGAAATCCACACCGCGCACCGCTTCCACGGGGCCACGGGGGCCGGGAAAGGCGGCGCGCAGGCCGGTGATATCCAGCAGCGGTTCGCTCATGCCGCCGCCCGCCGGTCGAGGATGTCGCGCAGCCCGTCCCCCAGAAAGGAGGTGGCCAGCACGACCGAAAGGATCGCCATGCCGGGGCCGGCGGCGATCCACCAGCTATAGAACTTGGCCGCCCCTTCGGAAATCATGCTGCCCCATTCGGGGCTCGGCGGTACCGCGCCCAGCCCGATGAAGCTGAGCGAGGCGGCAAGCAGCGCCACCTGTCCGAAATCCATCGTCGCGTTGATCAGCGTCGGCGTCCAGCACAGCGGCAGGATATGCACCACCAGCACCCGCCCCCGGCCCGCGCCACCGGCAATCGCGGCCTCCACATGTTCGCGGGTGCGGACCTCCAGCACCTGCGCGCGCATCAACCGGGCATAGATGGGCCACCAGACGATGATCATGGCAAGACCCGCGTTCGGCAGACCCGGCCCAAGGGTCGCGGCCACGGTCATCGCCAGCAGGATCGGCGGAAAGGAAAGGGTGACATCCGCGGCCCGCATGATGACGGCATCGAGCCAGCCGCCGTAATAGCCCGATATGGCCCCAAGTGCCGAGCCGATGATGACCGCCGCGACAACAACCATCACCGCCACGGGAATGGTATAGGCCGCACCGTGCAGGGTGCGCGACAGCACGTCCCGCCCCAGCGCATCCGTGCCCAGCCAATGTTCGCCACTTGGCGGTTGCAGCCGCCGCCCGGCCATCATCAGCGGATCGACGATGGGCCAGAACTGGACCGTCAGCACGGTGATGGCCCAGAAGAGCAGGATCACGATACCGATCTGCGCCGTCACCGGCAGCCGACCCATCGAGGCGCGGATCTGGCCCAGCCTGCCCGGGCGGGGCATGTCGCCCACCGCGCTCATCCCGACACCTTGATGCGGGGATTGGCCCAGGCATAGGCGATGTCCGTCACCAGATTGGCCAGCAGAAAGGCAGTCGCGCCCACGATCGTCACCCCGCCGATGGCGGGGTAATCAAGCGACCGCGCTGCGGCCACCGCGTAGGATCCGATGCCGGGCCAGCTGAATATCGCCTCGGTCAGAACGGCGCCGGTGATGAGATAGGCAAAGGTAAAGCCCAGCACCGTCAGCACGGGGATCAGCGCATTGCGCAGCGCGTGGTTCATCAGAACGACCCGCTCCGAAGCGCCCTTGGCCCGTGCGGTGCGCACGTAATCCTGACCCAGCGCCTCCAGCAGCGAAGAGCGCACCAGCCGCGCCACGATGCCGATCACGGACCAGCCCAGCACCAGCGCCGGCAGGGCGAGATGGCTCAGTACCTGCAGAAGAAGCGCCCAGTCCCCCGCCAGCACCGCATCGATGCTGTAGAAACCGGTGACCTCCTCGGGCGGTCTCGTCCGCGCATCGAGACGCCCGGTCCCGGGGGTCCATTTCAGTTGGACGGAAAAGACATAAAGCATGATCAGCCCCGACCAGAAGATCGGCAGCGAAGAGCCAAGCAGCGCGAACCCCCGCGC
>NZ_LWGH01000429.1:0-4290 GCF_001635395.1 Sulfitobacter sp. HI0129
CGTCAGGCTCCCTTTTTTGTTACTTTTTCCGATTTTCCTTGTGTTTCTAAGGAACTTCCCTGCCGCCCAAAGCATTTAATTTACGAAGCAACTGATAAAGGAGATAGAGATGAAACGCTTTGCATCTTTCGCAATGGCAGCGGCCATGGGCGCAACACCCGTTCTGGCAGAAACCCACATGGGCGAAGTCGATTACGCCCAGCTGATCCGGACACGCGACATCACCGGCGGTGAAGTTTACACCTTCGCAACCCCGCTGGACGATGACACTTGGGGCGCCTACGAGGCCGACGCGATCGGCAACGATTGGAATGAAATCGGCGAAATCGAAGACGTGATCCTCGACCGTAGCGGTCAGATGATCGGTGTTGTCGCCGAAGTTGGCGGTTTCCTCGACATCGGTGACAAGCATGTCATGATTCCGGTCGAAAACCTTCGTCTGACGCCTATCGATGATCGTCACTACGCGATCGTGACACGGTACACAGAAGAGCAGCTCGAAGAGCTGCAGAGCGTTGATGAAGGCTGGTGGGACTAATCCCAGCTTGAGTTAACTGCGAAAGGGGAGCCATTTGGCTCCCCTTTTTCTTTGCGCGATTTCACGTGGCAAGGGTGGGTTCGGGTCCAAGGTCTTAAGGCTTAATGAACCACGGACTTAACGGAGTTTAAGGCCGACCTTTGCTTCGGAATCCTTACGCCTGCACATTCTTGGTAGCTCTGCACGGACATTTAGTGAGTGCCGTCGAGAGACCGCAATCGAGACCATCCTGAGAAGCATTGGAAGTACTATCCGGTAGTCATGAATGCGAACTGTGACCCGAGGGACTAATGCTCTCAACCTGCCCTGATAGTCCTCAACCAACCACCTACCATCGCAAATGTCGCTCGCCGGAACCTTACGGAAACAGCCGACGAGATCTGGTCGGTTCTCGACCATAAAACAGGGTGCCAGACTGACATCGCGCCAACCAGACTGATATCGCGCCAAAAGGTATGAGGGTTTTCAAACTTTCCTGGGGAGGCCCGCACAGTCGTCACGGGGCAGAGATGACCGCAGTCGATGCAGAACCACTCGCGGATGTGTGGGCCAACTATCCCCATCCACCAATCAATCCAGCGCTAACGCGAACGGGTCGTAACTGAATGTTCGACCGGGCAAGGCCCCCTCGGCAAACCTCCCCTGCCCTGCCTGCACAAAAAAGGGCCCGCCGAAGCGGGCCCAATCTTACTAAAACGTATTACTGATTACTCAGGGTTGGTCAGATCCACGAGCGGGATGCTGTCATCGTCGATCATGCGGACTTCGTTCTCGTTGAACTCAGGCATGTTTTCCAGCTGGTCCTGCGTGACGCGGGGAACGACGATCTGGTTTTCGAACAGGGCAACCTGATCGATCGGCAGAGCAACGCTGTTCTCACCAAGACCAAGGAAGCCGCCAACGCCCACGATCATGACGATCGTATCGCCACGGACACCGACACCGTCGATTTCACCGACTTCTTCGCCGGTTTCCGTCACGACATTGCGACCCATCAGGTCAACGCCGCGCAGCTTGAAGATCGGACGGATGGTCGCCATCTCGCGATAGCGCGCACGGTCTTCTTCGGCAGCGATACGGCCGGTTTCGTCCGCGTTGAAGTCTTCAGCTTCGAAGTCCTCGATACGAATGACAGCTTCTTCCTGCTGCACATTCACATTGGCTTCGCCACCGTCGACCACGTTAACCTGGGGCTCTTCCGCTTCCTCGACAACGACGTCAGCGTCTTCACCCTGCTGAACGTTGACCTGTGCTTCGGACTGTTCGACATTCACACGGGCAGCGTCGGACTCGGCGACATCCACCTGGGCTTCACCGGATTGCTCAACGCTAATCTTCGGTTCGGATTCCTGAATGGTGATCTTCGGCTCGGGCCGGATGAAGCGCACGACGGGTTCGGGCTGTTCCAGATCGATGATCGGCTCGCCTGTGTTCACGTCGACTTCGGGCTTCGGTACCATCACGGTGACGACCGGCTCCGGAATACGCACCGTGATCTGCGGCTGAGCCTGCTCGACCGTGATGATCGGAGCCTGCTGCTGCACGCGCACGGTGGGTTCCGGAACGACCACGTCGATCTGCGGCTGGGGCTGTTCGACGGTCACGACCGGCGCGCCTTGGCTGACATCAACGTCGGGTTCCGGGACGGTCACATCGACGGTCGCGTCTTCCTGTTCAACAACGACCTGGCCGCCCTGGACGTTGGTCGCCTGAACATCGGTATCCTGCGTCTGTTCCGCTTCAGTCTCTGTCGTGCCGGTCGCGGTCTGAGCCATCGCATGCGGCGCCATCGCGAAAAGCGAGGCGGCGGAAACACCGATCAACAGTTTGGATTTGAGGTTGGTCATAGGTAACAATCCTTTCAATTCGTTAAAAAGCGAAAACGATACGGTCGAAGACCGCTGTGTTCGCTCATTCACCTGAATGTGTTCACACGACCCAACGGCGGTTTTCCGCTTCTGTTCCGAAATTTCTCAGGAAATCGCGGTAAACGCCGCGTGGCCTGCTTTTTGGTCCCTAGGGGAGAAAACCGGTTTCCTAATATAACCAGAGCGTTGTGAAGTCCGCTGCGGGATTTGGGCAGCGGAGGTTCCTGTTTTCAGCTCGCGGGAACGCCGGGGGATACTTCTGGCGTGCGGGGGGCGATCTCATCCTCGATCACGATGCATTCGGCGAGGATCCGCGCGGCGTCGTCCTCGAGCACATCGTAGCGCGGCTCCGGCGCTTCGAGAAAATCGTCCAGCGCGACGGTCCGGGCCGGACAATAGAGAAGCGTGCCCCCCTCCACATAGATGACCTGTTCGCGCGCAAAGCTGATGCTGGTCAACTCGACCGGACGGATCGGGGCGACACGTCTGATCCCCCGCTTCCCCACCAGCGCTGTCGCCGGGACAACTGCAAAGGGATCGCCAAAGGGGTCCCGGGCAGCCGTGCTTTCTACCAGCACCCCCTGTTCAGGCAGCAACGTGAGGGCAGACCGGTTGCCCAGCGCCTCCTGCGGGATTGATACGGGCCATTCGTGCCGGTCGCTTTCCGGCCCGCCCTGCCAGACGATGGTGCGATGTATGGCCGTAATGGGCTGCATCCCCCCATCGAAAGTCAGCACCTTGTCCCCCACGGAGAGCGCCCCCACGGCGCGCAAGCCGAGGTTCGATGCGACCTTCGTTTGCGCCATCAGACCATGGGTCGTCGCGGTATCGGACCGCGGCAGTTCGGCTTCTTCGGGACTGGTGGCAAAAGCGGTCATGACAGGCGCAAAGATGTCGGACAGGCTGGTAGCAACCGAAGCGCCGGTACCGAAGTTTGATCGTTTACGTCTGACTATCTTGCCGAACATCTGCCTTCCCATCGTAAAAATAACCCAACCGTGGGTCTCAATAATTAACTGGTATGCAGGAGGCGCGATTCGAGAGACCGGGGTGCGTCACGAAAACGGTAAGTTCACGGCATTGTCGTCAGAGCGCGAACGATTGGCGCCAGCCGCGGCCATCGATGCCAAGGCGAGGTCAATCAGGTCCATTTCCACTGCAAAAGGTAACGAACCTGTTAGAACGCATAGCCGAAGCGGCCGATGTCCTCTGCGCAGATCTCAGCCACGATATCGCGGGTCGATGCGTCGTAGTGCGACCGATAGTGCCCCCGCCCGTCTGAGGAATTGGCGTGCGGCAATTGAAGCTCGAAGCCGAGGTGATCCATCAACGGGCGCGCGTCCTGCTCGAAATGCTCCAGCCGGATCATCAGGTCACTTCTGTCCCGGCCTTCTCCATCGCGCACGTAATGGGCAGCAGGAGCCGCGCGCTGGCCGGCCTGTGTCAGCGGATCGGACAGGAAACCGGCAAAGCTCATCTCTTTCGCAAGGCGCACTGCAGGGTGGTCAAAGCTCTGCATGCGCAGCCAGTGATAATAGCTTACCATCCTGTCCCACGGGTTTCGCACCATCGTGAAGACGAAACATTGATCCATGTCCTGAGAGGTAATCAGCCCTTCGGCATCCGCCAGCGTTGAATGTTTCCAAAGCCGCCCGCGCGTTTCCACATCCACAAGCCGCCGACGGCGTTTGCAGGCCTTTGGCGTATCGCCCAGCATGATGTCGTCCTTCATCGCGCGTGCCTCCAGCGCCAGCGCGAGCGAGGTGCCCCCGGTCTTGGGGATATGAACAAAGATATACGCCCTTCCACGGCTGATGATCATTCCGGCACCCGCGTTGCCCGAAGGGGCGCGGGCTCCTCGCTGCGCAGGGCAATCACCGCGCC
>NZ_LWGH01000430.1:0-5507 GCF_001635395.1 Sulfitobacter sp. HI0129
GACAGCTCTACGTCGTTCAGCCCTACCGTGAAATGGAGAAGTGCGCGCCCGCTTGTCGGAACGCCGTCGGACACGATTGCCAGTGTTCCTGCATGGGCGCGAACCACGGCGCAGGTGATGGTAGTGGATGGTTCGACGTCTCCGAGACGTTTTCGTTCCGATGGGGACCGCAATCTGCGGCGATCAGGTTGATGACCCGAAAGGCATGAACAAAGCTATCGGCTCAGTCGTCAAACGAAGCTCGTAAGTGTTGGCAACGGTTTTTTGGGACCACTGTCACCATTAGTCGGCATGGGTGTTTGCCAGTCTGCCTAGGTGCATTAGTTTGCTTGGCCGCCTCCTGGCTGTCCGAAGTGCAGCACTTTGACTCGTTGCTTCCCTTCGCCTGCTCGGCGCTCTGCTAGGCCCACCGTTTGTTCGTTCATAGGTATCATGGATACTTGCCGCGGTTTATTTGGGAGTGAAAACGAACCCGCAGTGCTCTGGTGCGTCTGTCGGTTCAGTTCACATTTCCCATCGCGGCCACCGCACTTCTCCCGATGTCTGAGTTGCATGACATGCTGGTCGCAGCTGTCGTCCCGTCCACAAAGGTTGCCGCCGATCTTTTTCCCCTGACCCTGCGGGTCATTCCGCGCGGGTCAAAAAGACCGGCGCCTGCCCCTCTCCGCTACGCTTCGCCTTCGGTGTGGCCGTGCCTTGGCCAGCTGCAAGGTGACCATCATTGCAACGCAAACAAGGAGAAGAGCAATGACCACGAACTGCATCAAATTCACCAGCGCCGACTTTGAGACCGCCAAGGGCGTCGGCTCCATTTCAACCCTGAACTTCGACCTCGACGTCACGGTCGAACCCGTCGCGAGCACGAACCCGATGGCCCCCACGCACCGCGTCCTCGGCCGCTCCCCGCGCGGCAAGCTGGTCGAGTGCGGCGGCATCTGGAAGAAGCAGAACAAGGAGACTGGCGCCGACTACTACACGCTGACCATCCGCGACCACGGCTTCAACGCCAACCTCGGCAAAGCCGCGAACCAGGACGATCTGTCTCTGCAGGCCGTCATCCCCTGGGGCCCGAAAGACGCCGCCTAAGCCAACAGCCAGACCGCTTCGGCGGTCTGGCTTTTCTGCGTTCTGGAGAACCAGCCTTGGGCGGGCGCAAGATCGGTGTCCGAAGGATGCCTCATATTTCGGACGCGGAGGCAGTGGCGGGTAGTCAGACTGGATAGGTCGCAAATGCGGTTCCGATCCTTGTGTTCAGTGACATCGTGGATCGAGCAAGCGCGTGGCGGAACCGAATGTCAGCCGGAGAACTGGGACCCACTTAGCGAGCCAAGCGCACTCCTTCTCTCAGTCGAGCAAACCGCGCCAGGACCGTCTTCGTGATGCTTCCCGGGGTGGCGAATTTACACTGTGCCGCGAGGGTAGAAATCGCAAATCAACGTCATGAGCCTGGGGGCAACGTCTCACGCCAGTGTCACCGCCGCGCGCCTGTCCGTCGACCTGTTGGCCTTAGAGATCGCTAGCCCGAGGTCGAGCGGTCGGCAACGCCCGGGGGCAGGTTCCTGGACGGCTGGCGCTTTACGTTTGAATCGCCTCGAAACACGCTGCCTCTCGCCTGCGGCTCGAACGCGTGTTTCGAACATCATTGTTCTTTTGAAAACGTAAAGCACCGTGACGCCTTGAGCGCTGCCGAGGCATCGCTCACAACAAACCTGTCCCCGGTGTGCTCCATTTCATTCCGCCCCGTGCCGGGTGCAGCCCGCTCTCATGCCCCCGGTCTTTTCCACGATCCGTCCAACGACGATCGTTGGGCCGGATCACACCATGACACTCGAACAATCGATCGACCTCGCCGAATTGCAAGCCGACATGGCCTTCGATGCCTACCTCGCCGCCTTCGATGAAGACGCCCATCCAGAGACCCTCGGCAGCCTCGAGACCGAGGCGCTGATCGCCCGCAGCCGCTATGACGACATGCGCTCTCAGGGACTGGGTCACTGACCCAGAGACCCCTGCGCTCTTCGGATCCGCAGGGGTCTGACGTCGTCTCTCAGAAGCTTCGTGACGTCCGGAGAGGGTGTAACCCGCGGGCCGTCTTCGTGTTCCTGGAGCCCGATCAGTAACTAGCTCGGGCGCTCGGTTTGTGCGTTTTCAAGCGCTGCGCTGACGCCAATTCCAGCAGCTTCCTTCCCGCCCGGATTCTGCGCATCAATGAGGGTTGCGCTCGTTCGATGTCACGCTGCGCAGGGCTTTGAACGCGCTGCCGATACTCGCAAAAATACACATCACGCAAAACGTAATATTGCGCAATGTACTTTATTGAGGTACAAGCGAAGGAGAGAAGGAAGACGTTGGCAGGATATGGCCAATGTTTGCACATTTTGTCCGAGGGGTCTGTCATGGGCGTTTCCCGCAAAGCTGAATGCTCCGCCGCACGCGAACGCGATTGCGAGCAATCTCTGCCTCGCGCGCGTCTGCGCATGCATGCCTTTCTTTGAAACGGGAGAACGCCCTAGTGCCGAGGCCAGCGAAAAACCTGAAGCTAGAAGAGCGCATCGAAGTGGCACGGCGCTTTGCGGCGGGCGAAAGCGCGAAGGAACTGGCGGCGGCGTTTGGCATCTCTGCGCGCCATGTGAACCGGCTCGCGAGAGAGGAGGCGGGCGAGGGGATCGCGGTGCGCGATCCAAGCGAGACGGTGGCGTTCCGGGCCAGCCGATCCGAGCTGGAAGCCTTCGATGCGGAGTGGCGCGAACGGGGCTTTGCCAACCGGTCGCAGGCGCTCAATGCGGTGCTGCGCGGACGGTGCGGGTTCCTCGATGTACCCCGTGATCTGGTCGCCGAATTCTGCGCTGCATGGCGTCAGGCGAAGGACGTGAGCGACGCCGGATTGGTGCTCGCCAAGGCGGTGCATCGCGGTCGGTTGGAGGTCTCGGAGGCGGATCGCGCCGTGCTGATCGAACTGCTCGATCTGGCGCAGTCCATGAGCCGTGAGATGGGCCGGATGAAGGATGCAGCGCAGGCACTGCGTCATCAGGAGTGGCCAAAAAAGGAAGAAGGGCAGGGAGCGGAGAGCGCGGTTCTGGAGGATGACCTGCGCGAGACCGTGACAGGTTTGAGGCTCGTCAGGAATGGCTGATCCGCTTGCCCTCTACACCTCGGTCATGGGTCGGCTCTGGGAGGATGAGCGCATCCGGGGCCAGGCCGCGGCGCGGATCGACGCGCGGCTGGCGGGGCGTCGGCAGGGGCGGAGTTTCGCGCGCGTCGGATCCCTGTCGGCGCGCAACGCGCTGAAGGCGGCGTCGGGGCAGAGCCGGGCGGCGGTGTTCAAGCGGATCCGGGCAGGGGGCTGCAAGACGCGTGCCTCGCTCGGGGCGCAGATCTCCTACATCAACGACAAGGCGGTCTACACCTACTCGACGATGACCAACGCGCTGACCGATGCTGCGGTGCTTACCGAGGAGCAGAAAAAGGACATCGTCGAGGACTGGGCCGGGACCTGGCGCGGCTCGACCAAGCTCGGTTTCACCTCGCACATGCTGCTCTCTTTCCCGACCGACGTGACGGTCGACCAGGTCCGCGACATCGCGATGCACTGGACGGAGCATTTCTTCGAGAGCGGTGCATACGGCGACCAGTGGGACTATGTCCTCGCGGTCCATGACGACCGGGCGCACAAGCACGCCCATATCATCCTGAACAATCGCGGCGTCGAGAAGGGCACCTGGTTCTCTTGCTGGGCCGAGGGCGTGATGTCGCCGCAGCTCATGCGCGAGAAGCAGGCCGAGATCGCGGAACGCTATGGTGTGATGCTTGACGCCACCACCCGGCTCGAGCGCGGCATCTTCGAGAAGCCCGCCGGGATCGAAGAGATCTACCGTGCCAAGGAAGAGGCCCGCCTGCCGCGCGAGATCGTCATGACCGCGCAAGAGTCAGCCATCGCGCAGGCACAGGTGGTGGGCTTCGCCAAGGACTACAAGAACCTCGCCGACCTGCTGGACCGGATGGACCAGCGCCACATGGCGCGCGTCCTGCGCGGCATGGCCGACAGTCTCGGCTCGGGCACGCCGTGGAATTTCACCGAAGGAGAGATAGACATGAAGGACATCAAGACCGTCGGTGACGCGATCGACTATTCCGAGCGCACGATCGAGGCGCTGAGGCTCAAAGCCGAAGAACTGGACCCGGCCGAGCGCGCCGCCTTCGAGGCCAAGGCCGCGCCGATCATCGCAGACCTTTCGCAGATGGTGCCGGACCCGGACCTGCGCGCACGTTTCGGCAAGCAACTCGAGGAACCCTATCCGCCAGGGGCGGGCAGCGAGGTTCTGATCGCCGCGCTGCAGTCCGGCAATGATGATGGGCTCCGTGACGTGCTCGAGCGCGCCGACGAGGCCGGGATGGACAGCGAGGAGCTGGTGGCCCGGATCACGGCGGGCGGCACGCGGAACTACGGCATGGCGCAGGACTGGGTCGAGCGGGACATGAACGCGGTGCTGGCGAAGGACGGTCTCAGTGTCGAGACGGCCAGTGATGACCAACTCGACGCCGCGCTCGAGAAGGTCGACGGCGTGATGGACGCGCTGATGGAGCGGGCCAAGGAACTGGGTGTCCAGATCGGTCGGACCCTTGCCGATGAGGACGAGGCAACGTTGCCGCTCATCGACGAGGACGACCGGACGCCCAATCCCTACCTGCAGGACCTCGCCGACATGTTGCGCGACGGCAAGCTCAGCGAGGAACAGGAAGAGACGGTCGAGCGGACCCTGCAATCCGAGCTCTTCAAGGAACTGGGTGAGGAAGGTTTGGCCGAGCTACGCCGCGGCAACTACGAGGTGCTGGATGCGGCGCTGCCGAGCAAGCTCGATCAGATCACCGTCACGCAGGAGTTCCTTGAGATGACGTTTGAGGAAACGGGCGACCAGGTCTTCACCGACCGCGCCGCCGGATTGCAGCAGGACAAGGCGACCGAGGTGGCACGGCTGCGTGGCCAGCAGGAAGCGCAGGAAATGGGGCGCGACCTTGGCCGTGATCGCGGTCTCGACGACGAGATGGAATTCTGAGGGGGAGATGACCACCATGACCAAGACACTTCCCCTCTGGGCCGCATTTCTTTTCGGTGTGATCTGCGGCGCTGTCATCGGCACCATCGTCGCTGCCTTCTACCTGACCCTGGCCCTGAAAACCGGGTTTGGCAGCTTCGACATGCTGGCGCTCTGGAAGGCGAGCGCCGGCACCCGCGCGGCGCATCCCGAGGCCTTCAAGGTGGGTTTTGGTGCCGTCGGCTTTGGGGCCTTAGGCCTCGGCGCCCTGGCGTTGGCCTGGACCTGGAAGAAAGAGCGCGACGATTATGGCTCGGCCCACTGGCAAACCAAGGCGCAGCTGAAGACGAACGACATGCTGCAAGCGCCGGGCAAGGGCTTCGTCTGCGGCAAGCTTGGCGCGCCGACCTCCAAGGCCGAGTTCATCTCCTCGACCACCATCCCGCATGTGATGATGGTGGCCCCGACCCGCGC
>NZ_LWGH01000431.1:0-8043 GCF_001635395.1 Sulfitobacter sp. HI0129
CTGATCCGGGCCTGCGTCGAACGCGGCCAGCCCTTTTTCGGCATCTGCCGGGGGTTTCAGGAGGTGAACGTCGCCATGGGCGGTACGCTCTACCCTGAAATTCGCGATCTGCCGGGACGGATGAACCACCGTATGCCCCCCGACGGCACCCTGCATGAGAAGTTCGAACTGCGCCACGACATCACCTTTACCGAAGGGGGCGTGTTCCACGGCGTGCTGGGGTCCGCCAAGGTGCGCACGAACACCCTGCACGGGCAGGGGATCAAGCGACCGGGGGAGCGGATCGTCGTCGACGGTGTGGCGGAGGACGGCACGCCCGAGGCGATCTATGTAAAGGGCGCCCCCGGTTTCACCCTTTCGGTCCAGTGGCATCCCGAATGGGACGCGGCGAACGATCCTGTGTCGCGCCCGTTGTTCCGTGCCTTCGGCGAGGCCGCGCGCGAGTGGGCCGCGCGGGAAACGCGCCCCAAGCTCAAGGCTGTCTGAGCCGCCTCCGGGGCAGGCACAGTCAGGGCGGGGGCAGATCACCCCGGGCGGCGCCGATCTTGCGCCGGGTGAACCAGACGAAATCATCCGTTCCACGCGATACCGGGGTCAGCGAGGCGAGGGCACGGCCGCGCAAATCATCGGCCTGTTGAGGAAAGAGCTCGCCCGGATCGGTACCTTGGCCGGTATCGAGGGCGCGCGCGGTGCGGCGGGGGAGGAGGGTCAGCGGTATCATGCACCGACCCTGCCTGTTTTTGGTAAACGAGTCGTTATCTCCTGCGGATGGGCGCGGTGCCCATTCGCATAGCCGCGCTACATCTGACCGCCCGCGATTTCGATGCACTGGCCGTTGATGCTGCCGGAGTTGGGGCCCATGAGCCAGAGCGCGGCTTCGGTCACTTCAGCCGGGGTCACCAGCCGTTTGTGGCGGTTCGCTTTCACCATGACGTCCCGCGCCTGTTCGCTGCTGAGCCCGGCGCGTTCGGCGATGGTCGCGGTATTGCGGGTCACGATCTCCGTATCGACATAGCCGGGGCAGAGCGCGTTGAACGTATAGGGTTTGCCCATGTAATCCTCCGACAGGGATCGTATCAGCCCGATCATCCCGTGTTTGGAAGCGGAGTAGGCCGCCGCCCCCGGCAGGCCGCGCAGACCGGCCATGGACGACACGGCGATCACGCGCCCCCAATCCGTGCCCCGCATGGATTTCAGCGATTCGCGGATGGTCATGAAGGCACCGTCGAGGTTGGTGGCCATCATGTCGCGCCAGAATTTCATATCGGTCTTCAGCACCGACCGGCCCTCGGCGATCCCGGCGTTGGGGATGCAGATCTGCACGGGGCCCCGTTCCTCCGTCGCCTTGGCGATGACGGAAACGACATCCTCTTCGTTGCGCACGTCCATGGCGACGCCGGTGATGCCATCGGTGGCGACCTCATCCAGCACGGATTGCCGCCGCCCGGTGATGGTGACGCGCGCGCCGTTCCGGGCCAGCGCGCGCGCGATATCGAGGCCGATACCCGTACCGCCGCCGGTGATGAATGCGTGTTTTCCTTCGAGGTCCATAAATCTCTCCCTTGGTTTGGCGGCATGCTGGCGCGTGCCATCGGCGGGCGCAACGACCTTCGCCCGCGATCCCCGCGGGGTGACGCGGCGTTCCTCGTGCCGCGTTGCGGCATCGGTTGGGGGGCGTCAGGTGCACAAATCCTGTCCGTTAGCGCTAGAAACAGGCAAATGACGGGGCGTTGGCGCTTGGTGTCGCTTGTACTATTGCTGCGCGCGTACTATCGAACCGGGCAACATTGTTGCGTCAATCGGGGCGTAGCGACCACGATGGGGAGATCCTGATTTGAAGATCGGAACGCCAAAAGAGATATTCGAGGGCGAACGCCGGGTAGCCATGACGCCCGACAGCGCCGCGCAGCTTCAGAAGCTTGGCCATGACTGCCTGATCCAGTCGGGAGCCGGCGAAGGCGCGGGGTTCGACGACGCGGCCTACAAATCCGCCGGGGTCGAGGTCGTGAAGGATGCCAAGGCGCTTTATGAGGCCGCCGATGTGGTTGCCAAGGTACGCCCCCCCTCCGAGGCGGAGGTGCAGATGCTGCGCGAGGGGCAGACGCTGATTTCCTTCTTCAATCCCGCGGGCAACAAGGATCTGATGGAGGCTGCCGCCGAGCGGGGCGCCACCGTCATCGCCATGGACATGGTGCCGCGCATTTCCCGCGCGCAGAAGATGGATGCGCTGTCCTCCATGGCCAATATCGCGGGCTACCGCGCGGTCATCGAGGCGGGCAACAACTTCGGGCGTTTCTTTACCGGGCAGATCACCGCCGCGGGCAAGGTGCCGCCCGCCAAGGTGCTGGTCGTGGGTGCGGGTGTGGCCGGTCTCGCGGCCATCGGCACATCGACCTCGCTGGGTGCGATCACCTATGCCTTCGACGTGCGCCCCGAAGTGGCCGAGCAGGTCGAATCCATGGGCGCCGAATTCGTCTATCTGGACTTCGAGGAAGAGCAGCAGGACGGCTCCGCCTCCGGCGGCTATGCCTCCGTCTCCTCGCCTGAATTCCGCGAAGCGCAGCTTGCCAAGTTCCGCGAACTGGCGCCCGATATGGACATCGTCATCACGACGGCGCTGATCCCCAACCGCGAGGCGCCGGAACTCTGGACGGAGGACATGGTCAAGGCCATGAAACCCGGATCGGTCATCGTCGACCTTGCGGCGGAGAAGGGCGGCAACTGCAAGCTGACCAAGGCGGACGAGAAGATCGTCACCGACAACGGCGTGACCATCATCGGCTATACCGACTTCCCCAGCCGGATGGCGGCGCAGGCCTCCACGCTCTATGCCACCAACATCCGTCACATGATGACCGACCTCACGCCCGAAAAGGACGGCGAGATCGATCACGACATGGAAGATGACGTGATCCGCGGGGCAACCATCGCCCACGCCAAGGAAGTCACCTTCCCGCCACCGCCGCCCAAGGTCGCCGCCATCGCGGCAGCACCGAAGAAGGAGCCGGCCAAGGAATTGACCGCCGAGGAGAAGGCGGCCAAGGAACTGGCGGCCTTCAAGCAGCAGACGAAGAACCAGGTCACACTGCTGGCCGTGGGCGGTGCGCTGTTGCTGGCCGTGGGGCTCGTGGCGCCCGCCAGCTTCATCCAGCACTTCATCGTCTTCGTGCTGTCGGTCTTCGTGGGCTTCCAGGTGATCTGGGGCGTGGCGCACAGCCTGCACACTCCGCTGATGGCCGTCACGAACGCCATTTCCTCCATCATCATCCTCGGCGCGCTGATGCAGATCGGCTCTGGCTCGTGGTTGGTGATGATACTTGCCGCCGCTTCGGTCTTCATGGCCGGGATCAACATTTTCGGTGGCTTCATGGTGACACGGCGCATGCTCGCCATGTTCCAGAAATCTTAAGGCGAGGGAAAGACAATGGAATTCGGATTTACTACCGCAGCCTACGTGGTTGCTGCCGTCCTCTTCATCTTTTCGCTGGGCGGATTGTCGGGACAGGAAAGCGCGAAACGCGCGGTCTGGTACGGGATCGTCGGCATGGCGTTGGCAGTCATCGCCACCCTGATCGGCCCGGGGGCGGGGCTTTGGCTGCTGTCGCTGATCCTCATCGCCGCCGGTGCGGTGATCGGGATGCAACTGGCGCAGCGCGTTCAGATGACCCAGATGCCCGAGCTTGTCGCGGCGATGCACAGCCTTGTGGGGCTGGCGGCGGTTTTCGTGGGCATCAACGCCCATATCGAGATCGGCCGCGTGGCGGAAGCCTTTGCCACCGCAGGTCTGCCCTTCCCGCAGGAAACCTACGGCTCCCTGATCGGCCCGGCCAAGGACGTCGCGGCGGAGTTCCGCGGTTTCGCGGCCATCGTGGCCAAGAAGACCGCGGTGGAGATCAACATCCTGCGCGTCGAACTGGTGTTGGGCGTCTGGATCGGTGCGGTCACCTTCACCGGCTCCATCATCGCCTACGGCAAACTTGCGGGCCGGGTGAAATCCACGGCCGAAAAGCTGCCGGGCGGCCACTGGCTCAACATCGCGGCGGCGGCCATTTCCGCCATCTGCCTGATCTGGTATCTCGCCTCCGGTGGGTTCCTGCCGCTGCTGCTGCTCACGCTGGCGGCGCTCTTCATCGGCTATCACCTGATCATGGGGATCGGCGGGGCGGACATGCCCGTCGTGGTTTCCATGCTGAACAGCTATTCCGGCTGGGCGGCGGCGGCCATCGGCTTCAGCCTCGGCAATGACCTGCTGATCGTCGTGGGTGCGCTGGTCGGCTCTTCCGGTGCGATCCTGTCCTACATCATGTGCAAGGCGATGAACCGGTCCTTCATCAGCGTCATCCTCGGCGGCTTCGGCGGCCCGGCGGGTGAACAGATGCAGGTCGAGGGCGAACAGGTCGCGATCGAGGCCGACGGCGTCGCCACCGCGCTGAACGAGGCCGACAGCGTCATCATTGTACCGGGTTACGGCATGGCCGTGGCGCAGGCGCAGGGTGCTGTCAGCGATCTCGTCAAGAAGCTGCGGGCCAAGGGCAAGAACGTCCGCTTTGCCATTCACCCCGTCGCGGGGCGTCTGCCGGGGCATATGAACGTGCTCTTGGCCGAGGCGAAGGTGCCCTATGACATCGTGATGGAGATGGACGAGATCAACGACGACTTCCCGGATACGGATGTTGTCATCGTCATCGGCTCCAACGACATCGTGAATCCGGCGGCGCAGGACGATCCCAACAGCCCCATCGCGGGCATGCCGGTGCTGGAAGTCTGGAAGTCCAAGCAGGTCTTCGTTTCCAAGCGCGGGCAGGGCACTGGCTATTCCGGTATCGAGAACCCGCTGTTCTTCAAGGACAACACGCGGATGTTCTATGGCGATGCGAAGCAAAGCCTCGACAAGCTGATCCCGCTGATCGACTGATCGGGCTGATGTGAGATGATCAAAGGCGGCGCCCCAGGTGCCGCCTTTTTTCTTTGCGGCGGGCGGGGTGGCGGCCGGCCCCCTTGAGAGCGGGCCGCGCTTGGCGCCAGATATCGCCCTCGTCAGCCCGCGTCGGCGGCAGGGGCGGGGCTTTTGCTCCGCTGCCCGGGCAGCAGGCTGACGGGCACGTCGATCAGCGGCGTTTCCAGCCCGAGCAGGCCGGTGGCGCGGGTCGCGATCAGACCGCCCCAGGCTGCCATCACATTGGCCATGACGGCGGCGGCCACGATGCCCCCGAAGCCGAAGGTCAAGGCTCCGAGCCACGCAAGGGGCAGATAGATCAGCAGAATGCGCACAAGGCTCAGCGTCATGGAATGAATGGGCTTGTCCCGGGCGTTCATCGCGGCATTGGCGGCGACAATGATGCCATAGCCGAAAAGCGATGCGCCGACGAAACGCAGGTACATCGCCGCATAGGCCGCGTCTTCCTCGGCAGAGGCGAAGAGACTGGCAATCGGAACCGCAAAAACCATGAGCAGGGCGGCCAGCAGGGCACCGTACCCGATGCAGAACCAGAAACCCGCATGGACGGCCCCCCGCGCACGATCCTGCCGTTCGGCGCCCCAGTTCTGACCCACCACCGGCCCGATGCCCGCTGACAGCGCCAGCAGCGGAACGAGCGCCATGGACTGCACCCGCGTCGCCGCGCCGAAGCCCGCCACGGCGGTTTCGCCCACGGTCGCGACCGCCGCCGTCACCAGAGCCATACCCGCGGGATTGATCGCATTGGAAAACGCGGCCGGCAGCCCGACCTTCAGAACGCGGCGCGCCGATGTCAGCGCCCCGTCCAGCATCCCGCCCGTCCAGCCCAGCAGGCCGCGGCGCCACGCGATAAAGAGCGCTATGGCCATGGCCGCCACACGGCCCGCCCATGTCGCGATGGCGGCGCCCTTCACCCCCAGTTCCGGCAGGCCCCACATGCCGAAAATCAGCAGCGGATCGAGGCCGACGTTGACCAGCGCTGCCAGCACCATCACAAGCGCGGCGGTCATCCCGTCGCCGTGCGACCGGAAAACAGCGTTGGTGACCATCATCACCACGAGGAAAGGAAAGCTCAGCGCCCAGACAGGCATATAGGCGGCGATATGCTCCGCGACGGCGCCCTTCGCCCCCAGCGCGGAGAACAGATAGGGATAGATGAGCCAGAGCAGCAGGGCCGCGACGGACGACAGCACAAGGCCAAGGCCGATGGCATGAAAGCCGAGCCGCCGGGTATCATCCGCCCGGTCGCCCCGGCCCACGCCCTGGCTGAGCGCGGCATTCGCCCCGGCGCTCAGCCCGATGGAAAGCGAGGTGATCGCCGTGGTGACCGGGTAGACGAAGCCCACGGTCGCCAGTTGCGCGCCGCCCAGCTGGCCAAGGAAATAGGCATCGGCGAGACCGACGCTCAGCACCCCGAAAATGCCCACGCTCATCGGGGCTGACATCGCGAGCAGCGCGCGCCAGATTGGCCCGCGCGTCAGATCGCGGGTGGCGCCCGGGGCCGGTTCGTCTTCGGATTGTGCGCGACGGTTCATGCAAGTCCCTTGGTTGCAGGCTAGGCCCATAGCTAGGGCCGGACCGGCGGTATGCAAGCGTGTACCGTAAGGTGTTGAAGATGCGCGAAAAGACCGTTTCCAGTCGCCCGGTTCCGGGTTATTGTGCCGCCTTATTCCGGCTGCAAGGATCGACCCATGGCCACTCTCGAAGATCATCCCGCCAGATATGCGCTCACCGGGGAGCTGCACGCGCGGCCCTTTCCGCGCCTTTCGACGCGGGGAACGGCTGTCTTTCTGGTGTTGCGCCCGGCGGGCGACGCATCGGACCGGGACCGGGCCGCCGACCTTGCGCATCTGCGGCGGCTGCTCGATCACTACGGCGCGCCGCGCCCGGACCCAGACGCGACCCATTATCACGGTCCGCTCGGTCGTTATCAGATCAAATGGGAACAGCATACCGAGATCGTGACCTACACGATCTTCTCCGACGCGCAGGGCGACAGGCCCTTCGCCCCGGCAGAGTTCGATGTCTTTCCCTCCGACTGGCTGGCGGAGACGCCGGGGGAGCGGATTACCTCAGCGCTCATCCGGGTGGTGCCGCATCCGGGGCCGGCCGAACAGGTCCATGACGCCCTGTCAGACTGGTTCGTCGGTGAAAGCCTCGCGGTGGCGCGGGTGCTGGACGATGCTGCCGTCATCGCCAGCGATTTCCGTATCGATCCGGCGGGCCATCTGCGGATGGCCGTCTTTGCCAGCCCGGAGACCGGCGAACGGCGCATCGGCAGGATCGTGCAGCGGCTGTGCGAGATCGAGACCTACAAGGCGATGTCCATGCTTGGTTTTGTCGAACTGCGCGCCGCGATGCCGCAGATCAACCAGTTGGACAAGCGGCTGACCGAGTTGATGACGGGGATGCAGGGGCCTGCGCAGGGGGCGGAAGATACGTTGCACGCGCTGCTCGATGTCTCCGTCGCGCTGGAGACGTTGCAGGCGCGGCTGGCATTCCGTTTTGGCGCGACCGATGCCTATGAGGCGATCGTCTACCAGCGCATCGGTGCTTTGAGGGAGGCGCGTTTCATGGGTCGGCAGGGCTTTGGCGAATTCATGATGCGCCGGTATGAGCCGGCCATGCGCACCGTCAAATCGACGGAGCGGCGGCTGGGCTCCATGGCGGCGCGGGCAATCCGTGCGAGCGAGCTCTTGCGGACGCGGGTGGACGTGGAACGTTCAGCGCAGAACCAGCAGATCCTCGCCAGCATGGACCGGCGCTCCGACCTGCAACTGCGGCTGCAACATACGGTCGAGGGCCTCTCCGTCGTGGCGATCAGCTATTACGCGGTCTCGCTCGCGACATATCTGCTCTATCCGTTGGCGGACACGCTCGGTCTGGCGAAGGGGGTCCTGACGGCGGTGATCACGCTGCCTGTCGTGGGGCTGGTCTGGCTGATGCTGCGGCGCCTGCGGAGCCGGCTCGGCTGAGCAGCGCCTGCGTCAGCACCCCGCCCACTCCGATGGAGGTGATGGCCAGAAGCGCCGCGACCGACAGCGTCGGCACGCCCGAAAGCCCCGCGCCCAGCGTGCAGCCGCCCG
>NZ_LWGH01000432.1:0-11778 GCF_001635395.1 Sulfitobacter sp. HI0129
GTCTTCAGCGTGCTGCCCGGCGGGACCGAGGCGGGCGCCGCACTGGCCAGCCACAAGGACGTGGCCAAGGTCACGCTGATCGGGTCCGTGGGCGCGGGGCAGGCGGTGATGCGCAGCGCCAGCGCCACCGTGAAACCCGTGCTTCTGGAGTTGGGTGGCAAAAACGCCCTTATCGCCTATCCCGACAGCGACCCCGCAAAGGTGGCCGATGCCATCGTGGCGGGCATGAATTTCGGTTGGTGCGGTCAATCCTGCGGCTCAACCAGCCGGGCATTCCTGCACGACGACCTGCACGACGCGGTGGTGGAGCGGTTGGCGGATGCCGTGGAGCGCTATCGCCCCGGCCTGCCCACGGACCCCGAAACGACAATGGGCGCGCTGGTGTCGAGGGGCCATTTCGACCGGGTGATGTCCTATGTCGACAGCGGCAAGGCCGAAGGCGCGCGCGTGGTCGCGGGCGGGCACGCGGTCATCGACGGCGATCTGGCCAAGGGCAATTTCATCGCGCCGACGATATTCGCCGACGTAACGCCCGACATGCGCATCGCCCGAGAGGAAATCTTCGGCCCCGTGCTGGCCGTGCGCCGCTGGTCGGACGAGAAGGACATGCTGGCCGAGGTCAACGGGCTGGACGTGGGCCTGACCTGCGCGATCTGGACCCGCGACCTTGCCACCGCCCACCGCGCCGCGGGCCGGGTCGAGGCCGGGTTCGTCTGGATCAACGAGGTCGGACGCCATTTCCTGGGCGCGCCCTTCGGCGGGGTCAAGCAGTCTGGCATCGGCCGCGAGGAGGGCATCGGCGAATTGCTGTCCTTCACCCATGAAAAGAACGTCCACATCAACCTGTCCGGCCAATGAGCCGGGCGACAGGAAAGGCGACGAGAATGCGCGACGACCTGGACCGGCCTGTGACCTGTAACGTCACCAAGCTCTATGGTAGCGACGCCATCGGCCGAATGCTGCGGCACCTGGAAGTGCCGTTTGTCGCGCTGAATCCGGGGTCGAGCTTTCGCGGGCTGCATGACAGCCTGGTGAACGACTTGGGCAACCGAGACCCGCAGATGTTGTTGTGCCTGCACGAGGAACACGCGGTCGCTATCGCGCATGGCTGGGCCAAGGTGACGGGCACGCCGCTGGCAGTGATCCTGCACGCAAACGTGGGTCTGATGCACGCGGCGATGGCGCTCTACAATGCGTGGTGCGACCGGGTGCCGATGCTGGTCTATGGCGCGACGGGGCCGGTCGATGCCGACAAGCGGCGACCCTGGATAGACTGGCTGCACACCTCGCGCGACCAGGCGGCCATCGTGCGACCTTACGTGAAATGGGACGATCAGCCCGCATCGCTGACCGCATCTCTGACGTCGATGCAGCGCGCCGCCACGATCACGCAAACCGCGCCCAAGGCGCCCACCTATGTCTGTTTCGACGTGACCGTGCAGGAGCAGGAGATCGACGCGCTCCCCGCCTTGCCGGATGCCGCGAAGCACCCGGTGCCGCAGCTGCCGCAGGTGGCCGCGGCAGACGCCGATCGCATCTTGGGGATGCTGCGCGACGCGGAACGGCCCGTCTTCCTCATGGGTCGGGTGTCGCGCGGTGGCGCTGACTGGGACCGTCGTGTCGCGCTGGCCGAGGCTTTCGGGGCCCGTGTCGTGACCGACATCAAGACCGCCGCCGCCTTCCCGACGAAACACCCATTGCACGCGGGCGCGCCCAGCTACTTCCTGTCGTCCGACGCGTCAAAAGTCATCGCCGGGGCGGATTTGCTGGTCTCGTTCGATTGGGTAGATCCGGCGGGAACCATGCGGCAGGCGGGAGTACATACCGCCGCCACGAAGATCGTGAACGTGACACTGGAGCCCCTATTGCAGAACGGTTGGTCACTGGACCACCAGGCGCAACCGCAAAGTGACATGTCGCTGCTGGCCGATCCCGACGCGGTGATCGCGGCGCTGTGCAAGGCCGCCGGCATAGCGGGGCAGGGGGAAACCGTGCTGCCCGCCCCGGTGGCGGCGTTCGATGCGGCGGCGCATACCGGGCCCGTCACCATCGACACGCTGGCCGATCACCTGGGCGCGCGGCTGGCGGGGCTCGACGCCACGCTGATGCGCCTGACGCTCAGCTGGAATGGCGACAAGTGCGATTTCCGCGGCCCGCTGGATTATCTGGGCTATGATGGGGGCGCGGGCATCGGCTCGGGGCCCGGCATGGCGGTGGGATCGGCGCTGGCGCTGCAGGGAGCGGACCGGCTGCCAGTAGCAGTGCTGGGCGATGGCGATTTCTTGATGGGGGCGACGGCAATCTGGACGGCGGCGCACCATTCGGTGCCGATGCTGATCGTGGTGGCCAACAACCGGTCCTATTTCAACGACGAGGTGCACCAGGAGCGGGTGGCGCGGATGCGCGATCGGCCCGTTGAGAACAAGCATGTGGGCCAGGCGATCACCGGGCCCGACATTGACATCGCGGCCATGGCCCGCGCGCAGGGCGCTACGGCATTCGGCCCGGTCGAGGGGCACAAAGCGCTGGACGACCTGCTATCGCAGGCGCTTGATCGGGTGGCAGTTGGCGACACGGTGGTGGTCGACGTTCGCATCGCCCAAGGTTATAGTGCAGCGATGACAGAGGGCATGACGCAGGAGTGATGCCCGCCCAATTCAGGGCACGCGTCCGTCAACCGGACTCTGTCTTGTTATAGGTCAAGGCGCCCGGCCACGCGACGTGGTGGCGTCTGGATGGAACATCGACTGGGCCGGGGACGGATATTTGGACGGACAAGAAAATCGCGACGGACTGCAACCCGGCAACGAGGTCTATCAGGATGAACGCCTGGCGCGTCTAATCAGGCTTGCCGCGCGGTCCTTCAACCGGTCTTTGCAGTTGCGGCTAACGACTGAGGGAGTGACTTTCGGCCAGTGGATTTTCCTGAGAATTCTGTGGACCCATGACGGGCTTTCGCAGCGAGAGCTGAGCGAAAAGGCCCACCTGACCGAGCCCACGGCCCACACCGCCTTGATCCGCATGGAAGAGCTGGGATTCATCGAACGCCGCCGCGTGGGCCCCAACAAGCGTCGTCAGCACGCCTTCCTGACCGAAAAGGGCCGCGACCTGCGCGACCGGCTGGAGCCCCTTGCGATCGAGACCAACGACATTGCGGTGGACGGTCTGACCGAAGACGAGGTCGCATTGCTGCGCCGGGCGCTGAGCACAGTGATCCGCAACCTCGAAAGCGACGAGGAACGCGCGGCCGCTGCGGGCCACCGCGTTCCAGCCACCCGCTCGCACGGCTGAGGCGGAGACGTCGGGGCGACGTCTCCGTGATTCCCGCGAGTCCCGCAGGTCCTGATACTTCCCGAATTGCCGAAAAATTGCGGGGATTGGTGCCGTGCGTCCCTATCCGGCCAAACCATAAACTAAGATATCTAATTTATTGACTACAGCGATGCATTTCTCTACCAAGATAGAAGTCTAAGTTTTTTGTGCGGGCGGGCTGCCTGTGCCGGGAACGTGGTCAGTCACATCTAGCCCGTTAGAGTGGCGGGTGCATATCTGGGAGGAGAACGCATGAAACTATCGGCTTTAATCGCGGCACTGGGGATTGCCGTGTCGTCAAGCGCGGCGACAGCGGAACCGGTGAACCTGACCTTGTCGGGCGGTAACCCCGGCGGGCTGTGGTCGCTACTTGGCGCGGGCATCGACCGCGCGGCGAAGGCGGATGACGGCGACTCGGTGGTCACTTATCAGGCCACCGGTGGTGGCTTTGCCAATATCGGCCTGCTGGGCGCCAATCGCACCGACCTGGGCCTGCTGCACGACGCCGAGGCCAAGATCGCCCTGGAGGGCGGCGAGCCCTTCAACGCGCCTATCGAGAACATGCGCGCCATCGGCTACATGTATAACTGGGCGCCCATGCATTTCTTCGTGGAGCGCGGCATCGCCGAGGAATACGGTCTGGAAAGCATCGCCGACATCGCCGAAAGCGGCGCGCCGCTGCGCATCGGTATCAACCGGTCGGGTAACATTACCTCGAACGTCGCGCTGGCGATGCTGGAGGAGGTGGGCGTGACCGAAGACGTGATCTCGCAGAACGGCGGTCAATTCGTGCGGGCTGGCGCCAATGAGCAGGCCGATCTGATTCAGGACGGGAGACTCGACATGATTACCAACGGTATCTTCATCAACCACTCGTCCTTCCGGGCCGTCGACCAGAATAGCGACGTCGTGTTGTTGAGCGTGCCACAAGAGGTCATCGACGCAACCAACGCGGAGTTCGGTACCGGTACCATGGTGATCCCGGCTGGAAGCTATTCCAACCAGACCGCAGACGTGACGAGCGTTGCGCTGGGTGCACTGTTGGTTGCCACCGCCGAGATGCCCGATGAGGTCGCCTCGTCGATTACGTCGTCGCTGGTGCAGAACATCGACGAGGTGCGCGGCGTGCATAGCTCGATGGCGGCGCTGAATCCTGAATTGTTGGCGACAACCAGCGTGCTGGAGTTCCATCCCGGCGCTGCTGCCGTTTATCGGAACGCGGGCCTGATCAATTGATTGGATCGCTCGTCGCCACTGGTCGCAGGCGCAAGCTTGCGGCCAGCTCGCAAAAAGCCTTAGTGGCGGCGGCTGCGCTGTTTGCTGCCTGGGTCATTTACGCGAATCTCTTTACGATCTCCGACCCACTGATCCTGGGGATCCTGTTCGTTTGCGGCATCTACACCATCATGTTTGTCGCGATTGGAGCCACGCCGAATGCCCGGGACGAGGTCCCGATCTACGACTGGGCGCTGTGCCTTCTCAGCCTCGTCTGCGGCGTCTTCTTCTTCATGAACGCCGGTGTGATTTCTGACCGCATTAGCCTGCTTGAACCCTTCACCGCCGCGCAGCTGTTCTTCGGGACCGCGCTGCTTTTGCTGACACTGGAAGCGACTCGCCGGACCACCGGCATGGGCCTCACCGGGGTGGTGGTCCTGTTCCTGCTTTATAACCAGTTCGGCTCGATGCTGCCGCCGCCCTTCGGCCACGGCATAGACGATTTCAGTTACCTGCTGGATATCCTTGTTTTCACAACCGACGGTGTATTCGGGGTGCCGATCCAGGTGGTCGCCAGCTATGTGTTCCTTTTCGTGATGTTCGGCACCTTCCTATCAAAGGCCGGCGGAGGCGAGTTCTTCTTTAACCTCGCCGCCCTGATAACGGGCCGGTCGCGCGGGGGGCCTGCGAAAATCGCCGTGATCTCGTCGGGACTTTATGGCACCATGTCGGGCAGTCCCACGTCGGACGTGGTGGCGACGGGGTCGATTACCATTCCGGTGATGAAGCGGCTGGGCTATTCCCCGCGCTTCGCGGGCGCCGTCGAGGTCGCAGCGTCGACCGGGGGCAGCGCCATGCCGCCCATCATGGGATCTGCCGCGTTCATCCTGGCCGAATATACTGCCGTTCCCTACCAGGAGGTGGTGCTGGCCGCGCTGCTGCCCGCGCTGCTCTATTACCTCGGCGTATTCTTGCAGGTGCATTTCCGCGCCGTGCGCGACGATCTACGCCCGTCCGAGGATGAAGTGCCTACGCTGGCCAGCACCTTCCGAGTGGGCTGGGTGTTCATGATCCCGATCATCGGCATCGTCGTGGCGCTGATGGCGGGGTATTCCCCGACATTCACAGCGGGTATCGGCGTCATGGGCGCGGTGCTGGCTGCCACCCTGCTGAAGGCCACGCGCTTGTCGCCCTGGCAAATAGTCGAGGGGCTGGGCGAGACGACCCTGCGCATCCTGCCGGTGGCGGGTGCCTGCGCGGCGGCGGGTCTGGTCATCGGCGGGCTGTCGATGACCGGGCTGGGCATGAAGGCCGCCAACGTGATCCTCACCATCAGCGGCGAACAGCCGGCGGTCACGCTGGTCATCGCGGCTGTGGTGACGATCATTCTGGGTCTCGGGATGCCGACGCCAAGCGCCTATATCCTCGCCGCCGTTCTGGTCGGACCGGCGCTGGCCAAGCTGGGCTATCCGATCCTGCAAAGTCACATGTTCCTGCTCTACTACGCGGTGCTGTCGGCGCTGACGCCACCCATCGCGGTCGCGGCGCTGGCCGCGGCGGCCATCGCGGACGAGGATCCGTTCCGGATCGCGTTCTCGGCGGTTCGGCTGGCGGCGGTGGGCTTTCTTCTGCCCTTCGCATTCATCTTCAACCCCGGCCTTCTGCTGCTGGGCGACACGATGACCAATGCCTTCGCGCTTCTCGGCGGGGTGCTGGCCACGGCAGCTATCGCGATCTCGATCGAAGGTTCGGTGGGCACGCCGCTGAAGACGGTGGAAAGGCTGGCATTGACGTTGGCGGCCGTGGCGGCGGTGTTCCCGGTGCCGTTGGTGTCAATTTGCGGCATGGCGGTGATTCTGGCCATCGGGGTGCGCTACGCGTTTCTGATGCGTCGCGGCACCGACGTAAAAGCGGCCGAGTAACGCGCGGCCCGGCGTCGGGGCAGACCCCCTGCCGCCGGGCCGCTTGATCCAAAGAACACAGGAGCCGCTCATTGTGGCCCATAAGATTACTCAGGGATGGGCGGCGCCCGCTTTCTGGAAACGCTGGCTGATCAGCAGGGTCGCAGTCTATCCGCCGCTGGTGGTGCTGGCCTTTGCCTTCCGGGCGCTCTTCCGCGACATCCCCACGCTTCTGTCGCTGTTTCTGATTGCGGCTTGCCTAACCGCGCTGACCCACCGGGTTGATCCTGCCCGCGCTGCATCGGCGGCTGGGTGCGTGGCTCAACACCTGATCACGTCGCATGCGCGGACGATCTTGACGATAAAAACTTAGATGGCTAAGTATATCCCTGTAATGTCTTATCGCCTCCGAGGAGAATGCAATGCTGACGATTGAGGAAAACGAACTGCTGACCCGCGTCACCGGCGATGCGCCCATGGCGCAGCTGATGCGCCAGCACTGGACACCCGTGTGCCTGATGGAGGAAGTGGCCGAACCCGACGGCAAGCCGCTGCGCGTCGAGGTGCTGGGCGAAAGCTACGTGGCCTTCCGCGACAGCAAGGGCCGGCTGGGGATGCTGGACGAGCTCTGCCCCCACCGAAAGGCGTCGCTGGTTTATGGCCGGAACGAGGATTGCGGTCTGCGCTGTCTTTATCACGGCTGGAAGATGGACGTGGACGGCAACGTGGTTGCCATGTCCTCCGAGCCCGAGGGCAGCCCGCTCATGGACAAGATCAAGGCGCGGTCCTACCCGGTCGAGGAATGGGGCGGCTTCGTCTGGGCCTGGCTGGGCGACAAGGACAACATACCCGAATTCCAGCCCCCGGCCTTCGCGCCGGAAAAGGACACGCCGGTGGCCATCCTCAAGATCCGCATCCCCGCCAACTGGGCGCAGATCCACGAAGGCCAGATCGACAGCGCGCACAGTTCATCGCTGCATTCGTCGACGATGAAGCCCGCGCGGGTCGAGGGCGCGTCTGCGGACGACAAATCGTGGTATCGCCCCTCGACCGACAAATCGCCGCGGATGCAGACGGAGACCACCAGCTACGGCTTCCACTACGCCGCGATCCGTAAGCCCATCAAGAAGGCCAAGACGCATCACTACCTGCGCATTACGGAATTCATTGCGCCCTACTATTCGCTGATCCCGCCCAATAACAACTACAAGGTGGCCAGCGTAATCGTGCCAATCAATGACGATGAAACCGCGTTTCACTTCGTGGCCTTCGGCGGGCCGAACGTGCCGTCGACCGACGAATGGCGCGCCTTCAACCACGCGGTGCCCGGCAAGGACGTGGACCACAAATGGCGCACAAGAAACACGCTGGAAAACGACTTCAATCAGGACCGCGAGCGGATGAAGGAAGGCCATTTCACCGGCGTCGACGGCATCCCCAACGAAGACATCATCATGTGGGTGTCCATGGGCAGCCGTGTGCAGCGCCACACCGACACGCTGGGCGCGTCGGACCTGGCCATCGTCGAGTTCCGCCGCCTGATGGCCGACGCCGCCGCCAAGGTGGCCGAGGGCGGTCGGGCCATCGGCACCGAGTCCGACGTGCCGCAGGCGCAGATCGCGTCACACGAGGGCGTCTATCCGAAGGAAGTCGACTGGCGGACGCTGGTGGCGCCGGGCGGCACCGCCGAGGCGGCCGAGTAAAGGGCGCCCTCTCCCCCGAGGATCGACCACCCGCGCGGGAGGCGTGGGTGGTCTTTTTCCGTTGCGATCCAAGGCCAAATGGCCAGGCCGCCAGACAGGAGCCGCGCCGATGCTGCAAAGCCAGGTCCTGAACGACGCGCCGGGCGTGTTCCTGGTGTCGCTGCGCGTGGCCCATGGCGACGCGGCGGCCTGCGCCGAGCAGCTGGCCGAGCTGAACCGCCGGATCGAGCGGGCCGCGGGCTTTCGCAGCCTCGACGTGATCCGCCGCGACGGCGGGCTTGGCACTGATTTCTACATCCTTGCGCGGTTCGACAGCCTGGACGCGGTCGAAAGCTGGCGCGCCTCGCCCGAGCGGCACGCGCTTCTGGACCGGATCGAATCCATGGCGATCACCGACATCTCGCGTCAGCAAGTGGCAGGCGCATCTGTCTGGTTCGAGCCGATCAGCGCTCTGCCCAGCCCGCCTGCGCCGCCACCCTTGTGGAAGCGTTGGGTGCTCAGCATCGTGGCGGTCTATCCGGCATTGGTTCTGTTGGTCGCGCTGCTGGCTCCGGTGACCGAGCGGGTGCCCGGGCCCGTGGGACTGCTGTTGGTCGTGGTCATTCTAACGGGGCTGACCACAGCCTTCATCGTGCCGTGGCTCGGCGGTCGCCTGCACGGTTGGCTGCACGGGTGACGGTCGGGTCAGCCGTGCACGGCGTTGCGAAGGCAGTCCACGAAAATGTCGCGCGGCACGCTGAGCGGCGCCGCGCGCGATACGCTGATGCCGACGGGGCCCGACAGCAGCGGCGATTGCAGCGGCACCGCCACGAGCTTGCCGTCGTCCAGATCGTCGGCCACCACCCCGCGAGAAATGAACCACAGCGCGTCGGACATCCTCACCACCTTGCGACCCACCGGCAGAGCCACAGTTTCGATGGCCGCGCGCAGGCCTGGCAAGCCGATGCTGGCGAGATACCGCTCGACTGTGGCCGAGATCACGGCGCCACGCGGCGGCAGGATCAGCGGATGGGCCGGCAGAGCGCTTTTGGGCGCCGGGGCCCGCAAAAGAGGATGCCTAGGACGACAGACCAGCACGACGTCTTCGAGATAAAGCTGCTCGAACGTGACACCGGTGGCCGCGTTCTGTTCGGGCATGCGGCCCACCACAAGATCCACCGCCCCGTCCCGCAGGTGGTTGAACAGCAGCCAGTTCGGCCCGGTGAGCACATGAAGCGTGGCATTCGGGACCGCGTCGCGGAAGGCGAGTGCCGCGCGCGGTAGAAGGTCGCCCGCAGCCGTGGGCAACACCCCCACCGACAGCCGCGAGGGCGCGCCGCCTTCGCGCGCCAGCCGGTCGTGTCCACGCATGAGTTCGGACATGGAGGCCGCAGCATGTGCTTGAAAGATGCGCCCGGCCTCGTTCAGGCGCAGCCCGCGCCCCACCCGGTCGAACAGGTCCGTGCCCAGGATCTGCTCCAGCTCTTTCAAGCTCTTAGACACCGCCGGCTGCGTGATGTTCAGAGCGTCGGCGGCCTTCGAGATGCTATCGACGCGCGCGATCTCTAGGAACGAGCGAATGTGACGGAGGTGCAGACGGTTGGGCCAATTCATAATATTAAGGTTATACAAATATCGCTGATTTTCAATATTTATGCGTTGATGATTATACTAAGTCGCTTGCATGAGACGAGGCTTGGAGAGGGACATGCGTGAGTGAGCGATACGATGACGGCATGGCGACCCGGCGCAAGGTGCTGGGCGACGCCCATGTGGACCGCGCCGAAGCCGGAAAGACCGCGTTCGACGTACCGTTCCAGACTATGATCACCGAAGGGGCCTGGGGCACGCTCTGGTCCGATCCCAGGATCCCGCACCGCGAACGGTCCATGCTTACGCTGGCACTGCTGGCGGCCACCGGCAATTTCGAGGAAATCCCGATGCATGTCCGCGCGACGCGGAACACCGGCGCCAGCCCGGACGACATCATGCAGGCCTTCCTGCACGTGGCGGTCTATGCCGGCGTGCCCAAGGCCAACCACGCGATCAAGCTGGCCAAAGCCACCCTTGCCGAGATGGAAGGCGATACCCCATGAAGACCCCCGCCGAATACTACATGCGCGACCGCCGCTTGCACCCGCCCGCCTACGCGCCAGGCTACAAGACATCAGTGGCGCGCAGCCCGCGGCAGGCGCTGATCTCGCTGGAAAATACTGTGTCGGAGATCACCGGGCCCCGATTCGGCCATTCCGACATTGCCGAGGGCGACAACGACCTGCTGACGAACTACGCCGCCGCCGGCGAAAGCGCCATCGGCGAGCGGATCATCCTGCACGGCCGCGTTCTGGACCAGGAAGCCAAGCCCGTGCGCAACACGTTGGTCGAGGTCTGGCAGGCCAATGCGGGTGGGCGGTATCGCCACAAGAAGGACAATTACCTGGCGCCGATGGATCCGAATTTCGGCGGCTGCGGGCGCATCCTGACCGACGATGACGGCTATTACTTCTTTCGCACCGTCAAGCCCGGCGCCTATCCCTGGCCCAACCAGGTGAACAACTGGCGCCCCGCGCATGTGCATTTCTCGGTTTTCGGCAGCGCCTTCGCGCAGCGGCTGATCACCCAGTGCTATTTCGAGGGCGATCCGCTGATCCCGATCTGTCCCATCGTGCAGACCATCCCGGACCAAGCCGCCATCGACAGGCTGACGGCGCGACTGGACATGAACCAGACGATCCCGTTCGACGCCATCGCCTACCGCTTTGACATCGTGCTGCGCGGGCGTCGGTCGACCCTGTTCGAAAACCGGCTGGAGGGGAACTGAGCCATGCGCGATCCGCAGAATTATCTTCCAGAAACCGCGTCCCAGACCGCGGGGCCTTACGTCCATATCGGTCTCGTGCCCAGCGATACGGGCATCAAGATCTACGATCATGAGCTTGGCCGCGACATCGCCGGGCCCAACGCCAAGGGCGAACGCATCCGAGTTCAGGGGCGGCTGATCGACGGCAACGGCGCCGCGCTGAAGGACGGGCTGATCGAGGTCTGGCAGGCGAACGCCGCCGGCGTCTATGCCCACCCCGAAAGCAGCGGCGCCGTCGAAGAGGGCTTTCGCGGCTGGGGCCGCGTCATCGCCGATTTCGACAGCGGCGCGTGGTTCTTCGAGACGGTGAAGCCGGGCGCTGGACCGGGCCGGAGCGGCGCCCGGCAGGCGCCGCATATCAGCCTGTGGATCGTGGCGCGCGGCATCAATATCGGCCTCAACACGCGGCTCTACTTCGACGACGAGGGCGCGGCCAACGACGCCGACCCGGTTCTGGGCCGCATCGACCCGCCCCATCGCCGCGACACGCTGATCGCCACCCGCGACGACAGCGGCGACACCCCCGTCTATCGCTTCGACATCCGCCTGCAGGGCGATCGCGAAACCGTGTTCTTCGACATCTGAGGGCCCATGACCAAACCCTGCATCATCTGCGTCGCCATCACCGGATCGCTGCCGAAAAAGGCCAACAACCCCGCCGTGCCGATCACCGTGTCCGAGCAGGTGGAAAGCACCCACGAGGCGTTCGAGGCGGGCGCGACCATCGTGCACGCACATGTGCGCAACGACGATGAGACGCCGTCCTCGGATCCCGAGAAATTCGCGCGCCTGAAGGAAGGCGTGGAAC
>NZ_LWGH01000433.1:0-2298 GCF_001635395.1 Sulfitobacter sp. HI0129
AGGGGGCGCTGTTCAACTGGTTTCGGTGATCTATGCGCGAAATGTATACCATCGTGTACCGAAATTGAAGGCCCCCGGGGGCCGAGTTTCAAGAAACATTGATTGGTTGTTTCAGCCCGCTTTGCGTACTAATCGAAGGACCGCCGCCGCTTGGTCCTGTCGCGGCTGCCCGAAGTTCCGAGGTTTCATGATGCGTCCGCTTTCCGTCCTGTCCGCCGCGATACTGGCTCTGGCCACGGCGGCTTCAGGGCAGCAGGCGGAACAATCCCCGGTGGTGGTGGAGCTTTTCACCTCGCAGGGGTGTTCATCCTGTCCGCCCGCCGATGCGCTGTTGCATGAACTGGCGGCCCGGGATGACGTGATCGCGCTGGCCCTGCATGTGGACTATTGGGACTATATCGGCTGGAAGGATCCCTTTGCCCGGCCCGGCAATACCAAGCGACAGCGCGCCTATGCCGCCGAAGGGGGGCGCCGTTCGGTCTATACGCCGGAAATGATCATCGACGGGGAAAGCGATATCGTCGGGACCAAGCCCGCCAAGGTGATGGCTGCCATCGAAAAGCACCGTATGGATTCCGCGATGGTCTCGCTGGATCTTCAGCGGTCGGGCGATATGCTGACGGTTACGGCGACCCCGCTGGGGGACATGTCGGTGCCCTGCATCATTCAACTGGTGCGCTACACCCCGGAACGTACCACGCGAATCGAGCGGGGGGAGAACGCGGGAAAGACGTTTTCCTACGCCAATATCGTCGAGGATTGGCAGGTATTGGGCAAATGGGACGGTACCGCGCCCATCACCTTCACCGTCAAGGTGGAGGGGGACGCGCCCGTGGTGGTCCTTGTTCAGGAAAGCGATCTTGGCCCCATCCATGCGGCTGCGCGTCTGCGTTGAGGGCCGGCTGACGCGGGGCTTGTCGGTACCGGCAGGGCCTTTGCCCAAATCCTGACGGATCAGCCTTCGCCCGCGCGCCAGCGCCGGTGCACCCAGAACCATTGTTCGGGATCGGCCTCCACCCGCGCGCCCAGACTGTCATTGAGCGCCTGTGTCATCTCCATGGGCGAGCCATGGGGCACGGGAGCTTCCAGTACCGCGTCGAACGTAAGCCCGTCGGGCTGGCGGATGCCGTAGAAGGGAACGAGCAACGCGTCATAGCGCAAAGCCAGTTCGGCTGCCGAAAGCGCGGTTTGCGCCGGTGTCCCGAGGAAGTCGAGCGGCGGCGCGCCAAAGACATGCTGGTCGAAAAGCAGCACCAGCTGGCCCCCGTCGCGCAGGTGACGCACGAAACCTGCCGTGCCGCGCCGCCCCTGCGGAAAGACTGGACCGCCGAAGGCTTCCATGGTGCGCACGTAATGGGCGTTGAAATAGGGGTTCTTCATATCCCGGTAGAGCCCGCCGATCCGGTATCCGCGCGCCACGAGCGCGGCGCGCGCGGCCTCGTAATTACCGTAGTGACCGGTGACGAGGATGACGGGCTGGTCCTTTGCGGCGGCCTCTTCCAGCGCCTGCAGGCCGGGGCCGCGCAGGGGGGTTTCCGCCATGCGGCGCGGAAAATCCTGCGCCGAATAATTCTCGATCAGCGTGCGGCCGAGGTTGTTCAGGCAGCGGTCCGCGATGGTGCGGCGGCGTTCGGGCGAAAGATCGGGCCGGATCGCCGCAAGGTTATCCAGCGCGCGTCTGCGGTAGCCCGCCATGGGGCCGATCACATGTTCGACCAGCCAGCCCAGCCCACACACGCGCATCCCGTAGGGCAGGGCAAGCGCGGCGCGGATGATCAGCACGATCACCGCGTTGGTCAGATAATGGCCGAAACCGCGCAGATCGCGCGGCGCGGGGGGCCGGGAAGTGGTGCCGTCTGACATGAGCCTCGTCGCGCGAATGCGGTTCGCGCAGACATAGCCTGCCGGGGTCGGCGCAACAACCCGGGGGAGATTGTTGAGGCGTCGGGGGGCAGCCTAGTAGCTGTAGGTCACGCCGGTGGCGATGGCGCGCCGCAGCGAGGCTTCGGCCCATGTGCCGGTCCCGCCTGCATCGCGAAGCGCCCGCAACTGGACAATGGCGGCGGGCACGTCGCCCTGTTCCACCAGTGCCTGCCCCATGTAGGACCGGGCGAGGATATTGCCGGGATTCCGGGTCAGCGCCACCCGGTAATAGGCCATGCCGCGCTCCAAGTCGCCCATCTTGCGCGTCGTGAAGCCAAGGTAGGTGAGCGTCCGGTCGTCATCCTGCGGCATCGCGGCCAATACTGTCTGTGCTGCGTCGTACTGGCCCGCGTGGGCATAGGCGCGCACCGCCTC
>NZ_LWGH01000434.1:0-3967 GCF_001635395.1 Sulfitobacter sp. HI0129
TCTTTCTTTCGACCAACGCATTGGTTGAAACTGTCGAGCCGTGCACGATAAGTGAAATTTGTTCGATGAAGTTTTTCGCATGAAGGCCATAACCCTCTGCCGCAACTTTGAGGACATCCATGAACCCCTGTTCGAACTCGCCCGGGGTTGTCGGTGCCTTGAAGATCGAGATTTCACCGTTCTTGTCAGCTACGAGGCAGTCCGTGAACGTGCCTCCGATATCTATGCAAACGTCAAAAGCCACTCTTTTCTCCACGAGTTTGTTCAAGTTATCGATGCCTTAGCCGGTCAATGAAGACACCGGTGATCACGACGACGCCCAAAACGATCATCTGGAAGTAGCCTTCGACCCGAACCATGTTCATGCCGTTCGACAGCATGGTGATGAACACGCCTCCGATCACGCAGTGCATAACCTTCCCCTCGCCGCCTCGCAGCGAAACACCGCCGATGACTGCGGCAGCAATTGCCTGAAGCATGAGGCCGCCACCCATCAACGGCTCACCGGACCCGGTGCGCGCGGTGAGCATCAACGCCGCAATCGCCGTTACCAACGAACAGGACACGAAAGCGCCGACAAGCACGCGTTTTGTGGGAATGCCAGCCGCGTCAGCCGCCCGAGGATTTGATCCCACCAGATAGAGCATCCGGCCAAACACGGATCGGTTCAGAACAATGGCGGCAACTGCACATACAAGAATGGTCATTGCGATCGGAATAGGGACTCCAAGAAAATCGCTATGAAGAAACGTCTTGGCAAGAACATCCGGCACTCCAAACACCGGAAATCCGCCGGAAATCGTCGACGCGATGCCTTGGCTTATCCCCAGCATCCCCAGAGTGGCCACAAACGGGTGAACGCCCAGGATCGCGATATTGAAGCCATTGATCAGGCCGGCGACGAGCCCGATGGACAGCCCAAAGAAGAGCCCGATCATAACCGCCATCACCGGAGCATCGGGCATCACGCTGACCAGATGTGCCATGGTCAACGCGCTGGCCACACTGATCATCGAAATCACCTGACCCATGGACAGATCGAACCCGCGAACGATCAACGCAAACATCTGGGCAACAGCCAGGACGATCAGAAAGCTCGACTGGATCAGGATATTGCCGAAGTTTTGCAGCGAGAAAAAACGAGGCTCGAGAGTTCCAAAGATCAGCGCCAACGACGCTATGATCAACGGCATGATGCTGCTGCCGATCATCTGCATCAGCCTTCTGCGATCAAGTGATTGAAGCGGCCAGGAGCCCGAGCTTGAATTCCGCATCATGCCACCTTCCGCTGTCTTACCCTTTGCCGCCATGCATCGACCGCAACCGCAGCGATCAGTACAATGCCGACGACAACCGTTTGAATCTTGCTGTCCACACGCATGAGGTTCATCGCGTTGGACACCAGAACGAGAACAAATGCTCCGAGAACGACATTTCCGACACGGCCGACACCGCCACGCAGTGAAACACCGCCAATGACCGATGCCGCGATGCTCTCCAGCATCAGGGCGCTGCCAAGCGTAGCTTCGCCCGACCCAATTCGCGCGGTCAGGAGAAGCCCGGTCAAGCCGGCCAGCATACCGCAGAGGACGTAGCAGGAGATCAGAACCGCAGAGGCCGAAATTCCAGAGTTGCGCGCTGCGGCCGGATCGCCTCCGATCGCGTAAACATAGAGGCCGAACACCGTCTTGTTCATCACGACCCAGAGAACGGCAACCATGGCGGCGGCCGCGTAGACGACCAAGGGCAGGTCGAAGAAACGGTAGCGGCCAAAGATTTGCGTGAACTCCTCTGGCAATCCGTAGATTGGCGCCCCCGCCGACACATATAGCGCAACGCCGGCCGCAATGGACATCGTGCCAAGTGTCACCATGAAGGGTGAGACCTTGAGATAGTTGACGCACAGACCGTTGATCAGGCCGACGGCAAGGCCCGCGGAAATTCCTGCCGCAAACCCCAGAGCGATAACCATCCAGACTGCCATCGCTCCGTCTGCCCCCAGACCGACCATGGTCAAGGCGCTGACCACGCTGGACAAGGCCACCACCGCGCCAACCGAAAGGTCGAAACCGCCCACGATCAGCACCAGCATCTGACCACACGCGACCAAAACGAGAAATCCGGTGCCCCGCATGACGTTGATCAGATTAGCCTGTCGAAGGAACCTGGGCTCGGCCAAACTGAACAAGACAACTGCCAGAAGCACCATGAGTGGCAGAAATCCTACCCGCCTAAGCAGGTTGTTCGATCTGCGGATAAGACCATCGAATTTCATGCTGGCACCCCATCTTCGTGCCGAGACCGTGTCCGGTCATCAAATATCGCGTTCAGGATGTTGTTCTCGGTGACATCACCACCGCGAAGTTCGGCGACGATTTCACCAAGGCGCATGACGTAGGTCCGGTTGCACAGATGCGTGATCTCGGGAAGCTCGGATGAAATCAGCAGCACCGCTGCACCGTCGGCAACCAGATCTTTGATTATGCCGTAGATCTGCGCTTTTGCCCCGACATCGACACCCACTGTCGGCTCGTCAAAGAGAAAGATATCAACGTCGCGCAGGATGCCACGCGACAGCATCACCTTCTGCCGATTGCCGCCTGACAGCGCTTCGACCTTGCTTTCGACATCCAACGGCCGAAGCGAAAACTTGTCCGCGACGTGACTGGCCGCTGACGCTTCTCGCTTTTTCCGCACAAAGCCACGGCGATTGAAAGCCGCTGTATCCAACGCCGCCATGGTCGCGTTCTCACGGATCGGGCGATCCATGGCCAATCCCTCGCCGACGCGGTCCGAAGGAAAGTAGCAAACCCCATTTTGCAGCATCCGGCGGGGAGAGGGGTTCGGTATATCCTCTCCCCCCGAGTGACGAATACTGCCAGAGGCAACCTCATCGAGCCCGAATATCAGACGTGCCACTTCGGATTTGCCGCTGCCGACCAACCCGGCGATGCCCACGATTTCTCCATGGCGCAAATCCAGCGAGATTTCCTTGACGCTACCGCAGGCCGAGGACAGGCCTTCGACCTGAAGCGCCACCTTGCCCGGTGAATGGGAGATCTCCGGGAACATCGCTTCGATCTTACGGCCGGTCATCATCTCGATCATGATTTCGTCGCTTGTATCCGCGCAGGCGACGGTGCCGATCTTCTGACCGTCGCGCAGTACGGTCACCCGATCACCGATCGTTCGGATTTCCGCCATTCGGTGCGACACATAGATAATTCCGCAACCATCCGCCCTGAGGCGCCGGACAACCTCGAAAAGCTTGTCTGCTTCGGCATCAGTAAGAGATGCTGTCGGCTCGTCCAGGATGAGCACCTGAACCTCCTGCAACAGTGCCTTGGCGATCTCGACCATCTGCTGCCTTGCGCGCGACAGATCGCCGACCTTCGCTTTGGTGTCGATCTCAAATCCGAGGTCGCCAAGCACCTCTGCGGCCCTGGCTTGCATCGCGGGTTTGTCGAGAAATCCCAGGCGCCGAATTTCCCTGCCGAGAAACATGTTCTGCATGACGGTCAACTCCGGCGCCAGCGAGAATTCCTGAAACACCGGGCTGATCCCCAACAGCCGAGCCCGGTGCGGCGTCAGGCCGGCCACAGCGGTACCGTTCAAGACATACTCGCCCGCAGTTGGCGGGAAGCTACCAGCCAGGATATTGATAAGGGTGGACTTTCCGGCTCCGTTTTCACCGAGCAACACATGGACTTCGCCCCTTCTCAGGTCGAAATCAACGGCATCTAGCGCGATCACGCCGGGGAATTTTTTGGTTGCGGCGCGAAGCTCGACCAGGGGTACGACCTGCGTGTTCATGACAGCGTCCTAAGCGAAAGCGCCCGGGCTCCGCCGCGTTCTGCGATGTAAGTTAGATATACCGTATCGCAAAACCCGGCGTGCCCAGGGGCGGTCGAGTTAGTCGACCTTGAAGGTTGGCTGGAACCCTGCAGGGGCAAATGCCCTCGTCAGG
>NZ_LWGH01000435.1:0-2636 GCF_001635395.1 Sulfitobacter sp. HI0129
GACGTCGGCGNGCCGGGCTGGGGGACGATTTCTGGCAATACCGCCCGGCCCAGACCGGGGACAGCCGCCGGGCCATCGATCACCGGCGATCCGCCATGGGCGACCATGAGTTCGTGCGAGAACGCGAATGGCAGATCGCGCAATCGGTCATGCTCTGGGTCGATCAGGGGGCATCCATGCGGTTTGCCTCCACCGCTGACCTGCCGGAAAAGGCGGATCGTGCGCGCCTGCTGTCGCTTGCGCTGGCGATCCTGCTCATCCGCGGGGGCGAACGCGTGGGCCTCACTGGGACGGAGCTTCCCCCCCGTCGGGGAAACCCGCAGATCCTGCGCCTGACTGAAATGCTGAGCCGCGATAGCGAGGCGGATTATGCGCCGCCGGAGCATCGCGCCATGATCCCCAACGCCCGCGCGGTCTTCGTGTCCGATTTCATGGGCGACCTGGGTCAGGTTCGCGAAGCCCTGACCAAAGCGGCGGACCGGGGCGTCCGGGGGGCGCTGCTCCATGTCCTCGACCCCTCGGAAGAGGCATTTCCCTTCGCGGGGCGGACCGTCTTTGAAAGCATGGGCGGCACGTTGCGGCATGAAACGCTAAAGGCGAACGATCTGCGCGACCGCTACATCGACCGGCTGGCGGCCCGAAAGCATGAGTTGCAGCAGCTTTGCACCCTGACCGGCTGGCGGTATGGCCTGCACCATACGGACAAGCCCGCGCAAACGGGCCTTCTCTGGCTCTATGGTGCGTTGGATCGCGCTGCATGACGGTTCTTGGCGGCATAGGCTTTACCGCGCCATGGCTGCTGGCGGCCTTGCTGGCCCTGCCGGTGCTGTGGCTGATCCTGCGGGCCGTCCCGCCCGCGCCCATCCGCCGCCGGTTTCCCGGCGTCGCCCTGCTGCTGGGCCTGACGGATGACGAATCCGTTTCCGACAGGACGCCGTGGTGGTTGCTTTTGCTGCGGATGCTTACCGTCGCCGCGATCATCATCGGGCTTGCGGGCCCGGTCCTGAACCCGCAGCGCGATCAGTCATCCGGTAGCGGACCGCTGCTCATGGTTCTCGACGGCAGTTGGGCCGGGGCGAGCGGCTGGCCACGCCAGATGGAAGCAATCGAGGCGCAATTGACCCGCGCCGGTCGCGCCGGGCGCCCCGTGGGTTTCATGGTGTTGACCGCGCCCGAAGCCCCCTTGTTCCAGGCCGCGGACGTCTGGCGCAGTCGTCTGCCGGGTCTGGAACCCGCCCCCTGGCAACCGACCGAAGGCAATTTGGCGCGGGCACAGGCCGCCATCGCGGATGCAGGGCGGTTCGATACCATGTGGTTCGCCGACGGGCTCGATTATGACGGTCGTGATGCGATGCTGGCGAGCCTGCGCAGTCACGGAACCGTCGAGGCGTTTCAGACGGGCGCCAATACACTGGCCATCGCGACCGCGCGCTACGAGGACGGGGCCGTCATGCTTACCCTGCGGCGGGCGGCGGCGGGACTGGAAAGAGAAGTCACGGTCGAGGCGCAGGGCCGTGACCCCGCCGGAAACGCCCGGGTCCTCGCCACCGCTCAGACAACATTCGAGGCGGACGCGACCGAGGCGGAAACGGCGCTTTCCCTGCCGTCCGAACTGCGCGCGCGCATCACCTCTTTCGATATCGCCGGGCAGCGGTCCGCCGGTGCCACGACCCTTGTGGATGACGCCCTGCGGCGCCGCGAAGTCGCCCTGATCGGCGGGCGAAGCGACCGCGAAGGCCTGCAACTGCTCGCGCCGCTGCATTACATCGAACAGGCCCTCGCCCCGACGGCGGACCTAATCGACGGCAGTATCGCCGAGGTTCTGCCCGCCAATCCGGACGTGATCGTGCTGGCCGATATCGCCACCCTCGCCCCGGCCGAGGCAGAACCCCTGCAGGAGTGGATCGACAAGGGCGGCATGCTGATCCGCTTTGCCGGGCCGCGCATCGCGGCAAGCGACGTGAGCCGGATCGAAGAGGATCCGCTGATGCCCGTGCGCCTGCGTGCCGGGGGCCGCAGCGTCGGCGGCGCCATGAGCTGGGGGGAGCCGAAGTCGCTTGCGCCGTTCCGGGATAGCTCGCCCTTCTATGGCCTCACGATTCCCGATGATGTCTCCGTTTCCGCCCAGGTCGTCGCACAGCCCGACCCGACGCTGGCGCAGCGGGTCATCGCCTCGCTCAGCGATGGAACGCCGCTGGTGACACGCAAGAAGGTGGGTCAGGGCCAGATCGTCCTGTTCCATGTGACGGCGACGGCGGAATGGTCCTCCCTGCCGCTCTCCGGTCTCTTTGTCGAGATGATGGAACGGCTCGCGACGTCATCCGCCGCGGCGAGCCCGGATGCCGAAGCTCTTGACGGCACCACATGGACGCCGGTGCGGGTGATGGACGGGTTCGGCACGCTTTCGGATGCCGGAACCATGCCCGGTATCGATGGGGCCCGGCTGCTCGATGCGCCCACCGGGGCCGAAGTGCCGCCGGGCATATATGCCTCGGGTGACAGGCGGATCGCACGCAATGTCATCGGCCCGGAGACGGAGCTTACCCCGGCGGGCTGGCCTGCCGACATTACGGTTCACGGGCTGTCCGTAGCCCCCGAACAACCGATCGCCGGCTGGCTGCTGGGACTGGCGATCC
>NZ_LWGH01000436.1:0-5753 GCF_001635395.1 Sulfitobacter sp. HI0129
CGCCACCCTACCGGCGCAGCCCGAGGTCCTGATCCTGCTGGCCCTGAAGGATGGCGCGGTCTTTTTGCAGGCCCAGCTCGACAGTATCGCCATGCAGCGCGGCATCCGCTGGCGGCTGCTCGTCTCCGATGACGGCTCTACCGACGCGGGGCCCGACATCCTCCGTGCCTTCGCGTCGCGCTTCCCGCCGGGACAGGTCCGCATGATCCCCGGGCCGGGGCGCGGGGCGGCTGAAAACTTCCTCCACCTTCTGCGCGCGGCGGACCCTGGCGCACCCTTCATCGCCTTCAGTGATCAAGACGATGTCTGGATGCCCGACAAACTGGCGCGCGCGCGGCAAAGGCTCGCGGAATGTCCCGCCCATCTCCCCGCGCTTGGCTTCGGGCACCGGCTCCGCTGCGACAGCCGCCTCGCCCGGCCCCGCCCTTGCAGCACGCCGCGCAGGGCCACCGGCTTTCGCAACGCCATGGTGCAGAATATCGCCGCCGGAAACACGCTGCTACTGAACCGGGCCGCCATCGATCTGGTGCTGCGCCACGAAGCCGCGCGCGCCCCGGTGCCCCTGCATGACTGGTGGATCTATCTGCTGGTCACCGGGGCGGGGGGCCGGGCGATCCCCGATCCGCAGCCGCAGCTTTTCTACCGCCAGCATCGGGGCAACATGCTGGGCGCCTGCAACGGCGCGCGGGGGCGCCTGCGGCACATGATGCAGTCCTTCTCCGGCCGGTCGCGGCGCTGGAACGATGCCAACCTCGCCGCGCTTTCCAGCCTGCGCGGCGCACTCACCCCGGAAAACCGCGTCGCTTTCGACAGTTTCACCGCCACGCGCCGCGCCCCCGGGCTGACCCGAAGGCTCCGCGGGCTGCGCGCCTCCGGCGTCTACCGGCAGTCCCGCGCGGGCCAGCTGGCGCTCTGGCTGCTGGCCGCGCTCAACCGGCTGTAAGCCCTGAGGGCGCTACTTCAGCAACCGTTCAAGGTACCGCCCGTAATCGTTCTTCGAATAGGGCGCCGCCAATGCCCGCAGGTCCTCCGCCGAAATCCAGCCCCGGTGATAGGCGATCTCTTCGGGGCAGCCGGTTTGCAGCCCCTGCCGCTGTTCCAGCGTACGGACAAAATTGCTCGCATCCAGCATGCTGCCATGGGTGCCGGTATCCAGCCAGGCAAAGCCGCGGCCCATCTGCTCCACGGTCAGTTCCCCCCGGTGCAGATACATCTCCAGCAGCGAGGTGATCTCCAACTCCCCCCGGGCAGAGGGGCGCACATCCCGCGCCCGTCGCGACGCCTGCCCATCGAGGAAATAGAGCCCCGTCACCGCGAAACTCGACGGCGGGTCAGCAGGCTTTTCAACGATGGAAATCGCCCGCCCCTCCGCGTCGAAATCAACGACGCCGTAGCGTTGCGGGTCGGAGACCTGATAGCCGAAGACCGTGCCGCCCGTGCCCCGCGCATCCGCAGCGGCCAGCCGTTCCGGCAAACCGTGACCAAAGAAGATATTATCGCCGAGGATCATGGCCGAAGGCGCGCCATCCAGAAAATCTTCCGCCAGCAGATAGGCCTGCGCCAGCCCTTCGGGTTCGGGCTGTTCGATGTATGTAAAGGAGAGGCCCCATTGCGCCCCGTCCCCCAAGAGGCGGCGGAACTGGTCGGCGTCCTGCGGTGTGGTGATGATCGCGATCTCGCGGATATCGGCCAGCATCAGCACCGACAGCGGATAATAGATCATCGGTTTGTCGTAGACCGGCAGCAACTGTTTCGACAGCGCCATGGTGATCGGATAAAGCCGCGTGCCCGACCCCCCGGCGAGGATGATGCCCTTGCGTTGCGTCATATGTCGTCCTTTCGGAGGTGCTGCAGAATATCGGTGAGCGCACGGCGCCAATCAGGTCGTTCGATCCCAAAGGCCGCTTCGGTGGTGCTGCAATCCAGCCGCGAGTTGAGCGGCCGCTGCGCTGGCGTAGGATACTCCGCCGTGGGGATGCCGTGGACCGTCACGTTCTTGCCCGCCGTCGCAAAGATCTCCCGCGCGAAGCCGTCCCATCCGGTATCGGGCCAGCCGCTGAAATGGTGGATGCCCGAAGCACCCCCGCCCGAATGCAGCTGACCGGCGATCCGCCAGACTGCTTTCGCGATCTCCCCCGCCGGGGTGGGACCGCCCCGCTGGTCAGACACGATATCGAGCCTGTCGCGACCCTCGGCGAGCCGCAGCATGGTTTTCACGAAATTCGCCCCATGCGCGGAAAACACCCATGACGTGCGCAGGATCACATGGCGCCCCCCGGCCTCCGCGATCTCTCGCTCCCCGGCCAGTTTGCTGCGGCCATAGGCGTTGAGCGGGCCGGTCTCGTCCTCCGGGGTGAAGGGTGCGTTGCCGGAGCCGTCGAAAACGTAGTCGGTCGAAAGATGCACGAAGGGCAGGCCCCGGGCCGCTGCGGCGCGCGCCATGGCCCCGGGGGCGGCACCGTTGATCACGGTCGCGAGCGTCTCTTCATCCTCTGCCCGGTCCACGGCAGTATAGGCCGCGGCGTTGATCACGACATCGGCCTGTGCACCCGTGACAGCTTCGGCGCAGGCAGCCGGGTCACTCAAATCCGCGTCTGCCCGTGCCAGTGCGGTGAGCTGCACGCCATCCGGCAGATGCCGGGCCAGTTCCCGCGCCACCTGCCCGGTCGTTCCAAAGACCAGCGCCCTCACCCGCCCTGCCCCAGTCTCTGCCCGACGCCATCCCGCGCCAGCAGCGTTTCCCACCAGCCGCGGTTGTCCAGATACCAGTCTACCGTGCTGCGCAGACCCTCTTCGAGCGCGACCGAAGGCCGCCAGCCAAGTTCCTCGCGGACGCGGGTCGGATCGATCGCATAGCGCCGGTCATGCCCCGGCCTGTCGCTGACGAAGGTGATCAGATCGGCAGAACTCCGATCCTCTCCCAACCGCGCATCGACGATGCCACAAATGCTCCGCACAAGGTCGATGTTGCGCGCTTCGTTCTCGCCCCCGATGTTGTAGGACCGCCCGTTCTCGCCCCGGGCGAGCACCGCCAGCAAGGCGTCGGCGTGGTCCTCCACATAGAGCCAATCGCGCACATTCGCCCCATCCCCGTAGACGGGAATGGGCTCCCGCGCGAGCGCCCGCAGGATCACTACCGGGATCAGCTTTTCGGGAAACTGGTAAGGGCCATAGTTGTTGGAGCAATTGCTCAGCACCACCGGCAATCCGTAGGTCTCATGCCAGGCCCGGACGAGGTGATCGCTCGCTGCTTTCGACGCTGAATAGGGGCTGTTGGGCGCATATGGGGACGTTTCGGTAAAAAATCCCTCCGCCCCGAGAGAGCCGAAAACCTCATCGGTAGAGACGTGGTGAAAGCGGAAACCCTCCGGTCTGCCCCGGGCCATCCAATAGGCGCGGGCCGCTTCCAGCAGGTTGTAGGTGCCTGTGATATTCGTCTCGATAAAGTCGCCCGGCCCGTCGATGGACCGGTCCACATGGGACTCCGCCGCCAGATGCATCACCGCGTCGGGCTGGTGGTCCACAAGGATCCTGTCCAGCGTTGCCCGGTCCCGAATATCCGCTTTCTCGAACCGATAGGCCGGGTCGTCCTGCACAGGGGTGAGGTTTGCGGGACAGGACGCATAGGTCAGCGCATCGAGGTTTATAACCTCATGCCCCCGCGCGATGGCCTGACGCACCACCGCCGACCCGATGAACCCCGCGCCCCCCGTGACCAGTATCTTCATGCCGCATCTTCCCAGCGGAAGGGCGATGTAACCTCGCCAATGTAGGGTGCCTTGCTGTCCTTTTCGCTCAGAAGCGCCGCGTCAGGGTCTATCCCCCAGTCGATACCGATGTCCGGATCGTCGAACCGGACCGCCGCGTCACATTCGGGCGCATAGGCATCGGTGCATTTGTAGATGATCTCCGTATCGGCCTCGCGCGTCACGAACCCATGCAGAAAGCCCGCCGGAATCCAGAGCTGGCGCCCGTTCTCGAAGCTGAGCTCGACACCGACCCATTGCGCGAAGGTCGGGCTGCCCTGCCGGAAATCCACCGCCACGTCCCAAAGCGCCCCGCGCCCGCAGCGGACGAGCTTGCCCTGCGCATGGGGCGGTGTCTGGTAATGCAGCCCCCGCACCGTACCCGCCTGATGCGACATGCTGTGATTGTCCTGCACGAAATCGGCGTGGATACCGTGTTCGGCCAGCCGCGCGCGGTTCCAGCTTTCGCTGAAAAAACCGCGCTGATCGGTGAAACGCGCCGGTGTCAGGATTATGACCCCCGGCAGGGCCGTCTCTTCGATCTTCATTACTGGCTCCATCACTATCGGTCGGTGCAACCGCTAGCAACTTCCCGGTACCAAGTCCATCTGGCGAACGCTCAATACCACTGACCTGTGACACTCAGGTTCAACGTCACTGTCCCCGGCCCCGCAGGCTGCGGCAGGTGCAAAACCCACGCGCCCGCATCCGTCCAGAGCGCAAGGTCCGCCAGCACCTGACGCTTGGTGGCGTCGCCCGCTTCGGCGGCATCGGCCCCGGCCACCGCTCCGGCCAGTACCGAGGCGGGCAATTGCGGATAGGCAAAGCTCTGGGCCGCGCTCTCGTTCATGTCGAATGTGACCCGGCGGGTCATCATCATGGTCCCGTCCGCCCATTTCACCACGCGACCCCCGGCCCCGTCGACGGATTCGATGACCGCGCCGGTCGCAGTGCCGCCGGTCTGGGAAACCGTACCCACCACATCGCCGCGCAGCAGCCCGTGTTCGGCCAGCATCAGCCGCCCGGGCGTGGCATCCGCCGCATCTTGCTGCACGGCATCGCCCGTCACCCCGCCCGTGGCCGGGTCGAAGGCCAGCGCGGTACGCCAGGCGGCGCCATCGGCGCTCAACTTGACGGCAAAGCCATCATCCCCGGCCAGCCCCATCTCCGCCCGGCCCGAATAGCCGGTCTGGAACAGCAGCGACGCGGTGTCGCCCGGCGTGGCCTTGTTGATCCGCAACCGGTGATCGGCACCGTCATGGGTCAAGAGCGTACCTTCGGCGGCAACGGCTAGGCGGGTCTGCGCGTCGGCGGTGGCGTTCACGCCCCACCGCCCCGGCGCCATCTCTCGCCAATCACTGCCGTCGAAGGCCGCCCACGTCCCAGCCTCCCGCAGCCATGCCGTCCAGCCGACTGCGGGGACGAAAAACTGCCACGCCCCGTCGACAAAGACCGCCACGGCATTGTCCTGCCCTTGCCAATCGCCGGTCGCCCCGCTAGCAACCAGCAGGCGCTGACCCTCCTGCGGATCGGCGGGCGGCGCGCTTTCGCCCGGCCCCGGAACGGAAAGCTGAACGGATGCGTCGAGCATCCGCAAAGCCTCGTTATGGGTCACATGTTTCTGAGCCTGCGCGGGCTGCAGATACGGAAGGTCGAGAAGCGGCGAGTTTTCAGACATCGGGCGTGCTCCGAAAGATTTGCGGGGCCGTCAGTAACCTGAGCGACCGTCAGCATCGCCTTAACCCGCCGTGCGCCGCTCACCCCTGGCGCGCAACGGGCGGGCGTGGAATCGCCTTCCCGCTGGTAGTGCCCTGCACCCGCTACTAGACTACCCGCGCAANACCATGACGGGGATCGCGGATGCAAAACGACACCGACGCTGACAGACAGCTGCTGCAGGAACTTTTTGACGCAGCGGTCACCGCGGCCCTGCCCGAAACGGCTCTGTCACGGCATCTTCCGCCCCCGCCCAAGGGACGAACCGTGGTGATCGGGGCCGGAAAGGGG
>NZ_LWGH01000437.1:0-2540 GCF_001635395.1 Sulfitobacter sp. HI0129
CTGCGCCGTGGTTCGCGCCCATGCAGGAACACTGGCAATCGTGTCCGACGGCGTTCCGACAAGCGGGCGCGCACTTCTCCATTTCACGGTAGGGCTGAACGACGTAGAGCTGTCCATATCGTTCCAAGCCGCTGTCAACAAAACGATTGAGCCAACTAACTGGTAACTTCCAGGCTTTCTCGACGGGAGCCCATTGTACTTCGGGCTTCCGGCGTCCGGTTGCCAGACCGAAAAGCCAGCCCCGATTATCGGGACGATATGGCAACCGCGCTGTGAGTTTATCGCCGGAAATCCCGGAACGGACGATGATTGGAATATTTGCGCTATTCCACTGGTAGCGGATTTCGGGAGGGATGGCGGTAGTGTCCATAAAATTCCCTTTTTTTGTTATAGAGTTACTTCAGTCATATATGCAATCATCGGGATTAAAGAAGTCGTGCAAAAGCCGGTTCACCAATCCGCGTGACTTCAAAGAAACTGGCAACGGCGGCTGAAAGATGAAACCTGAAATTTCCGAATTCTCTTACGGGTTCGCCCTTACCAATGAACTCGTTGGTTGGGTTGCGCTATCAGCCGCACCCGTGTTTCCAAGTCTGATCGAGGAAGGCAAAGCAGGAGGCGGCTATGATGTGAAGCTCGACCGGCCAGGTGTTCCCTTGTTTCTGCAATTCAAACGATCCCACTGTATGGTCCGCCGAACGGCGAAGGAACACCAAGCCGTTGTGGCCTTGGGCGGGACACTGAACGTTCCCTACTACCGTTTCCCCATCACCGAAGCGAAGACCTCCGATCAGCATGAACTCCTGCTGGCGCTAGATGATGGCTCAAACCTCGTTTTTTACGCGGCACCCCGCTTTCACAGGCGAAACGAGATCAATCAAGCCTGGAGTCGGTCTGATGTCGCCCGGCGCTCGCTCTTCGTGGCTCCACGGATGATAGGCCCATTGGACGATGAGCAACACCATGTCGCCTTCGATGGTGGGAATACATGGCTGTGTTCGGAACCACGCGTTCTCGAAGTGCTAACCAACAGAGGGTTGGAGGACAAGCTGAACGGTTTTTTGAAGGAACACGATCAGCCGCTTGGAGAACGCCTGCCGTCGCTGGTGGCGGAAATGCATGAAGCCGAACGGCGCGGGCGGCAGAAAGCCGAGCTGCGTCGCGGCTCAGGTATGCCACAAGATACTTCAATTTCTGACCGGGGGGACATTCCGGTGGTTGAAACCTTGACGCGAAGGTCCATCGTGGAAGGAGAATCTGACGCAGCAAGCACGCCGGAACCCGAACCTCCGGTGTCGCGTGAGCCCAAGCCTCTCGGAAGCGAAGCAGCCGCACTCCGGCAAGTGGCAGACATCGCCGCGCATGTGTTCGAGGCTCAGTTGATCATCGTCCAGCCACGGTAAAGCAGTATGCAGGCCTGAAACCGCCGTATTCCGCTTGGGCATACCCCACAAAGAAAATTTCCGGGAACGTGAATGTCAGGGGACAACATCCCCGCTATCAGCGCGTCCATATGCAAACGCAATTCTGGCGCCGAATCAAATCAGTCAATCTGGCATGTTCACGACAGTCACCCCTTTGATGGAGTCGCGTGCCAACTCGACCAGATGGGCATGATGCGTGAAGAGGATTGCCTGCCCGTTTGTGCCAATCTCGGCGCAAAGCTGCAGGGCGGCCCGAGCGCGCGTATCGTCGAAGGTTTCCATGATATCGTCCAGGATCATCGGCAGCGGCCCTGGGTCGCGCGCAAAACTGCGATATCCAGCGAGGCGCAGCGCAAAGTACAACTGGCCCATCGTGCCCGTCGACATCTGTTCAATAGGAACCGTACTGCCATCAGATTGGATACCAACAAGCTTTTCACCTTCCGCCTGGCTCCAGACGTCAACACCAGTCCAAGCGGGGGTGGTCATAGTGACAAAGGCCTCTTCAACATCACGCAACATGCCACTGCGCCGCTCTTCAGCAAGGCGACGCAGCGCCCCGCGTGCCGCCAGAACCCCGAGCCGAGCCACCGCCGCCTGACGGGCACCGCTCCGGAGCTCCTCGAGCAGTGTCGCCTGTTCGGTTGCGAGATCGCTGCGGTCGGCGGCCTCAAAAGCGTCGCGGTACAGACGGGCAGCCTCGCGCTGTGCGTCGCGGGCGGTGTCGCGGGAGTCCTGTACGTCTTTCAGGGCGAGTTCCAGTTCTGCCGCACGCGTGGCGTCCGGCATCCGGTCCAATTCCTCGGCAAAGAGATCGGCGTCCACGCCATCGCGAGCCTTCTGCCGATCGCGGTCCGCCGTTGCCTTATTGGCGCGCAGACGATCCCGTTCAACCAGCTTTGCTACCCGGTCGCGCGGCAAGAGGTCTTGCCCACCCTGCCCTTCGAAACAACCGTTCAGATCGTCGATCGCGGCCTGAAGTTCGGTCTCCGCGCGGCGTTTTGACCTGTCCGTTTCATCCCGTCGCAACACGGCCTCAACTCGTTTTTCGTCAGCCCGCGTGGATCCAACCACGCGCGCACGAGCACGGTCGATGACTTGAACCGGGTCGATACC
>NZ_LWGH01000438.1:0-3238 GCF_001635395.1 Sulfitobacter sp. HI0129
TGACATTTACGAGGCAAACGATTTACCGAACTTGCGCAAGCGACACGCACACCCTTTAAGCGCCTTCCAACAGTACTTACTTCAACAGCATGGCGTTTATCTACCTTGATGACAGCAAGCATCACCGCTTTGGATTTTCTTTGGCGGCTTTTGTGATTTGCGATAGTGACCCGACTGAGAACATCACATCTGTTTTCCAAAAGTTTGGTTATGACCCCGAGGCTTTCGAATACAAATCGTCTTCAAAGATGGGGAACGACGAAAGTCTCAGAGCCTTACGAAGTGCTTTGAAGTCCTTCATCGGAAGACGCTGTAAAATAGCCATATGCGTTGTGGATGGAGACAAAAGGCTTGGGCCTGCGGCGCTCGAACTGCTGACGGCCAGCCTATCACACTCCCATTTGAAGGGGCAGCCGCATGAAGTGTTTTTTGACGAAGGCTTGTTTCAATCATCGAAATCCGCTTCACAGTTGGTGGAAGGCGAACCTAGGTTTGAGCTTTGTAAATTCCACTTTGAGCAAGACTCTCGAAAGCATCTAGGCATTCAGTTGGCAGACATCGTTGCTCACACCTGCAGCACGATGCTTCTCGAGAAACTAGGTCATATTACTAAGAAGGTTGTTCTGAATATGCCTGGGGACAGTGTTTACGATGGCCTTGAAGTCGAGCTCGGCTTTGAGATGTGGGCCGGAATTCGTTATGCCTTCTTGTCGAATAACAAGCCGAACCCTAAGGACGATTTTGATCTAGCTAATGTCGATGTATACCCTTGGGGATTGTTCATCGACGACGGCGTTGATGAGCGGATTTCCAACTCAGCAATGGAAAGATTTGGCGAGAACTACCTTGGCTGCATCCATTGAACGGCCCTTACCCGACATCTGACCGCGAGCGCCAATGCCGCGTTGCGGCCCGCCAGACCGGACTTTCGCCGCACTGCGGAAAGGGCGGCTTACTCGAATTCACGGATCGCGGACTTTCCTGCCGGTCGTAGCACAATACCCTGTGACGGCAGTTCAGCCTAAACAGGACATTCACAGTATGCAGATGAGGGACGCGGTGCGGACCAAACGGACATTGGATACTCTACGACTGCAAAAGAGGTCACGAGGGAACTGGCACTTGGCCGTTCGACCGTCTACCGTCCACTGAAAGAGCATGGATGATGAACCGGGGTGCAATTCCCCCCAAAAGACAATTGCTATTAAATCAGCTCGGGGAGCCAAAAAATTTATACGCGAATAAAACTGCGCCCAACGCGAATAGGCTTTCTGGTCCACCCATCTGATACTGCTTCGCTAAAGCAGATTTTTCGAACAAATACGTCCCTATGGGGTGGTGTATTTAACCCCATAATCCCAGTGTTTTCGAAACCACCCAACTGCTGGTCCAATGATCACAAGGCGAGCCGTTCGTATTTCGCGTCTAAGGGATACCTCAAATACTTCGAACCCGATGTGTTTGTTGAAGCGAAGAGCGGTTTGGCTGAAAAGATCGGTTTGCCGCCAGAGTTCCTCGAGGGTTATCGATCCAAGGTTGTTCCGCTCGAGAACTTTTGGGACAACAAACAGTGGGGAGCCAGTGGGCCAAGATTGGGTTTAGGAGTTTCTGCAGTTCTTCAAGAAAGCTACCAGAAAGAGCGGAAATTCGTCCTACGAGAAGATCACAGAGACCATTTTCAAACCTATTCAGGTGCGGAGCATTCGTTAGCCGCTGCGGCGATGTTTGGAGAGTTCCTGGACGAGGGTTCCTCCGCATACTTAAGCCGGAACTACCGCTATGTGTTTAAGCCTACCGAAGTCGAAGAACTTTCGACAGCTTGGCGCAATCGAACGTTTGAGCAGTTTGCCAGTGAGATCGCCCTTACCGCCTTCGACCTCAAACCGAGCCAATTTGGCGCAAAGGACCCGACTTTCTTCCTTTTCGATCCCAACTCAAATTACGATCTGATCGACTTTTGGAACCTAAGAGCGCAAGCTCTCGGTCGAGTCCACCCAGTTCCTGTTGGCTTTTGGCTTGAAACCAAAGAGGAGTTGGCAAAGCTTGCCGAACGCTACCATCGGCCTGCGAGTGGAAACAGGTTTGCACGCAATGCGACACTCGAACTCGCGCGAACCATCTCTTCAGAAGAGATGGTTCATAACATCCAAGCGGATACTTCTGGTTGGAAACCGGGAATAATCTCAATCAAAAATTGGCGAGACAGGGTGTGGCAAGGTCACTCGAGCAACCGTTCTTCGATAGGCGTTGAGGTCTCTCGGCCCTATGCTGTCGAACAGTCAAAAATCATCAAGCAAGATGATGACAAGTATTTCAGGTTCGACACACTTGACCCTGAGTTCGGCGACGATGCAGGACATTCACATAACGACTACAGTTGGGTCAATGTTCTAACGGTATCCGACAACCACCATCATTATGGGCTAGCAACCACGCTTCCATTCAATGTGGATCGAAATTTACGTTGGCGGTTTTCTTTTGACGACAAGACCATCGTTAACAGTGAGGGATGGTGTTTTCCACAACGTTACTTGGGTAGCGGCGAAACGCTCGAGAAGAACCCTGCCATCCACTATTTTTCGAAGTATTTCGAAGCCGCAGGGTTTTCGACAGTCCAGTCTGAGGCTGGCCGGATAGCTCAACAGATGTTTTCGTCACTTTCCCGCGAGGCTTCTGCGTTGCACGCAGTCGGAATCTTCGGGTCCGCCGAACGGCTCAAATTCGTCAATAAGTATGCAATGGGCCAACGCATCCGCACCAGCGGCGACGAAGTGAAAGAGGAAAGTTTTCCAACACGTTCGATTTCACTGACCGATTTGGACAAACACGTTAAAGTGGTTGGATGGGAAGGGGTGACCAGAAAATCGCTTGTGTCTCGGCTGATCGCCTACAACGTTCTCCAGCTGGGTGTTGAAGTGAAATGCCCGCATTGCTTCAGCGTGAACTGGTATGATCTTGAGGCAATAAAATACGACTTAAAGTGCGAACTGTGCCGACAAGACTTTGAGTTTCCTCAAGACGACATCGATAGGCGATCTGGAAACTGGAAATATCGATTGATTGGACCGTTTGCTACGCCTGACTATGCCAGAGGTTCTTATGCATCCTTGCTGACGGCTGAGCTACCCCCAGAAAATCGGACACTGACGTAAGCTACGATTTGTTGTCTGCTGATCTTCGACGAGAAGGAGATCAGAGATGTCGAAGCGAAAGCAACATGCGCCTGAGTTCAAGGCGA
>NZ_LWGH01000439.1:0-1170 GCF_001635395.1 Sulfitobacter sp. HI0129
CTGTCACGCCGGGGGTCGCGGGTTCGAGCCCCGTCAACCGCGCCACCGCTGCCTGAAAAAGGGATCCTCCGGGGTCCCTTTTTTCGTTCCGGCCGCCTGCATTGTGCCGCTTGACGGGTGGGCGGCTTCGGTCTATCCCGACCGCATCGCGCGGTTGTAGCTCAGTTGGTTAGAGTACCGGCCTGTCACGCCGGGGGTCGCGGGTTCGAGCCCCGTCAACCGCGCCACTTTCCCCTCATCGCCACTCAGTCCGCCGGGCTGTCGTAGCTATAGCCCAACTGGCGCTCCAATTCCTCGTCCAGCCGGGCTTGCATGAACCGCCGGCCTGCCTTGCCCATGCGCGCAGGTGTCTTGGGCCGCTCCGGTATGGCCGGCTTGAAGCGGGAGCCGAGGCGTTTGACCACGCGGCGATAGGGCGTGCTGCGCGGGGGATGGCCCATCACGTAGAGCAGGGCGTCCAGCGTCGCTTCCGGCTCGGCTTGCGCCGTCTCCACGCTCAGCAGGAGGCAGGTGCAATCGCGCGACATATACCCCAGCATCGCCCGCATCTTGGCCGTGCGCAGGGCAAAAAGATCCGCGAAGGCGGCCCCGGTTTCGGGATCGCGGTCCGGAAGCAGCGGCCCGCCCAGGGGGCCGGCCTGCATAGCGGCGGTGAAGTAGCGCGGTCGGTCTACCACCGTTTCCCAGGGCGCGCGGATGAAATCGCCGAATTCGAGTGCCTGCAGCTCTGGCGGCGCGTGCCAGGGCTTGCGGTGCATGGAAAGCGCCCAGTCGTCCGCGCGCCTTGTCATGCAGATCACGCCGAGGTCCGCGGGAACCGGCGCCTCGCGCGGGAAGCCGTGTTTCCAGCCCAGATCCGTGGCCGGGCGCATGGATGAATTGCGCCCCAGCAGACGGGAGACGAAATTGGTGCCCGAAGACCGCTCGCCCAGCACCTGATAGCGCGCCAGCGGGGTCGGTGCGCGCCGGTTCGCGGCAAAGCCCGCCTCTGCGAAGTCCTGCGGAATCAGTGGGTTCATCTGTCACTCGTTCGGGCGGCCCCACCTTTCATGGCAAAGCGGCAACGGCGCGGCGCGGGCCGCAATTTGCGATTCTCTTGTACCAGCCGCTCCTCTAGGATGCGAGGCAGGCATGGGCAATTTCGGGCAGGTGTGACGATGCAGACGGCGG
>NZ_LWGH01000440.1:0-8923 GCF_001635395.1 Sulfitobacter sp. HI0129
GGGCGAGCCACCAGGCCCCCTCCACCCGCCGTTGCAGGCCATGGGCGATGACCACGAGGGTCGCCCCGATGATGCTGGACAAGAGCGCGCCCCCCTCGACGAAGGCGAGGGGCAGCAGAACCTCGTACTCCTGTGCGAGATCGCTCGCCGGGGGAACCAGTGTGGCCACCAGCATGAACGCACCGGACCCGAACACCATCGTCGAAATCGCGAGCGGCGTGATTGCGCTGACCGATTTGAAGACGGGGGCGAGGCTGCGCATCACCGGCCCGGTGGTCCGGCCGCTCGCCATACGAGCCTCGGTGACCGCGAGCAGGACCATCGCAAGGGTAAAGGGAACAAGATAATAGATCAGCCGGTACAACAGCAAACCGGCGGCGGCCTGTTCGACGGGTACGGATGCGGGCAGGGCGGCGATGATGACCGCCTCGAAAACCCCGACGCCGCCGGGGACATGGCTGAGAACCCCGGCAAAAACCGCGGCAGTGAAAACCGACAGGAAGGTGGTGAAGCTGAGATCGTTCGCGGGCAGCAGCAGAAAAAGCACGGTGCCGGCCAGAAGGATATCGGTCGCGGTAAAGACGATCTGACCCAGCATGGTGCCCAGCGACGGGATGCGCAACGAATGACCGCGCAGCGTGATCTCTGACTTGCGGGTCGCGAGGAAGGCCAGAAAACCTATGCAGAGGGCGACGATGGCAAGCGACACCCACCGGATGGTGGTGGCATTGATCGCCGTGAGCGGATCCAGCGCATGGGGGCGGTAGGCCAGCGCCCCGAACCCCATCAGCGTGGCACCGAAGCCGAAAGCAAGAGAGCCGAAGACGGCGATCCCGGCGATGTCGTAAGCAGACAGGCCAAGCGCGGAATAGATCCGGTACCGCACCGCACCGCCCGTGATCGGCCCCGCGCCGATCGTATTGCCGAGAGCGTAGCCGAGAAACCCGCCGGTGAAGATGACCGGCAGCGGCAGCTTCTTGCCAAGGTAGCGCAAGGCAGACCAGTCGTAGCCCACCAGCGCCATGTACCCACCGATCGTACAGAGCAGTGCGAGCGCGATGATATGCCAGGGCGTGGCCCTGACCTGAGCGGCGACTTCGAGAAAGTTGACCGGCCTCAATAGCTGATAAAGCGCCCAGGCCCCCAAGGCGAACAAGGCTGCCGTGAAGAAGAAAGGTAACAGTGGTTTGACGCGGGCCCAGAGCCCGGCAGACAGGATGTTCTCGGAAATCGGCACGGGCTCCCCTCGGATCGACCAATCTTTTTGTTTCTTAGCCTGTCTCAAGTCGAATGGGCACCCGGTGCGCGCTTTCCTTGCCGGATGTGAGGTTTCCGGGAGGGGAAAGGGCCCTGATGGCAAGATGTTGAGTCCTGAAGGCAAAGAGGTATCCGCCAGTAAGGTACCTCGAAGAAGATACAGAGCCACAAGAGTCGGCCTCGGACGCTAACCACCTTCCGGTAAAATCACATACGCAGGACGCCTATAGTCCTTTCATCGGGTCAATTCCACCGTCGCATGGACCAATCGAACGACCAGCGCGCCGTAGTTCCCCCCGCCGGTGTTCTGCAACGTCTCGTTCCACGCAATCCAGACGTTCCCGCCTGACGCCACCATGCGTGGAAAGCCAATCGTCCGGCCCGCGCGGACAAGGGTAAGCGACGCCGGAGTGCCGCACCCCTCTGTCGGGGTGGCGCGGCAGACAAGGACGGTCTCGCCCGCGGCGGTCTGCTCGACCCAGCTAAAGAGCGCCGAGCCGTCGGACAATTGTACCACGTCCACACCGCCGAAAGGCGCGCCAAGGTCGATACCCTTGGCCTCGCCAAAACTGACGCCCCGGTCGTCGGAGAATGCCATCCTTACGGCGGGAAGGTCATCCGCGGCTGTGAACCACACCAGGGCGACTTGGCTGCCATGCGCGTCAATCGCGGGCCCGTTTACCGGGCAACCCGAAATCTCCCACCCGTCGCCGCTGACCTCAATGGGCTCGGACCATTTCCCACCGATCTGGCGTACAAGGGAGATATCCCTGATCTCGTCTTTCGTCCGGTCCCGGTAAGCCAGCAGGATGGTTCCATCATCCAGCGCGACGGCCGAGGTCTGGCAACAGCTACAGGTGCGTTCGTCCAGCAGGATTTCTTCTGTAAGCGCACCGTTGGAAGAAAGCGTCGTTGCGCGCAACTGCATGGCATCCCCGTCGCCCTCGACGCCGCCCTGGGTGTCGACAGTTCCGTAGTTTTGCCCATCGAGCCACATCGTCGTGATCCCGCCTGATCCGTCGGACACCATCGACAAGAAGCCGTGCTGCCGCTCCGACCGGTCCTGATGTGGCACGGTCCCCGCGCTCCATGTGACGCCGCCGTCGTGGGACAGGGAAATGACGGTGTCGTAGGCATAATAGCTGTCACCGCTCATGCGTGACCAACTGGTGGCGAGCGTGCCGTCCGGCAGCGCGGCAACCGCCGGAAAATCGGCGTAATTGATAAAGAGGTCGTCACCTTCCACGACCGTGACCGGCTCCGACCAGTCAGATCCCTCCAGAACCGCTGTCTTGACAGCGGCGCGCACCGGGCCGTCTGTCTCGATCCAGGACATCAGAACCCGGCCATCCGGCATCGTCGCGAGGGACGGACCTTCGGAGTTCAGCGCGGCCGGCGTCGCGATCTCCTCCCGGGTCAGGAACACCTGTGCCTCAGCCGAAACACCGGAAAAGCCCAGTAAAGCTGCGCTTATGACGCCGGGGACTACAGGATGACGCATAGGGAAGACCTTTCCGTGAATGGTTCGTTAGCGAATGACACAAGCCCCATGGTGGGGGGGATGTTCGCAGAAATGCAAATGAGATTATGGAGAGCGGGCCATCGTGGTTACCGGACCATGAATGGCTGGCTGGGTAAGAGCGGTCACTCTTGAGCAATCACAAACGCTCCGCCCCCGCCCATGAGTTGTCGGCCAGTAGGTCGTCAATGACCAAAGGGATCTCATCATGTACGGCTTGCGCGGCGATTTTGAGGGGGATCGCACTTTGATGGACCAGATGCGCACTGCGCCAGAGCCTTGGCGCAGCAAATTTCAGGCTTGCGAGATGACCGCGGGCCACGTCCTGCGCAATCGCGTGAAACGGCAGGATGGAACAGCCATACCCGCTGGAGACAAGGCGCTTGATGTTGACGTAGCTGTCCACCTCTATGGTGGGTTCAACCCGGATCGTGCGCTTGGCCAACATCTGCTCCAGCATCATGCGCAGGCCATGGGCGCTGCTTGGCAGGATCAGGGGCATATCCCCGATCGCATCCTCCACCGTGGGACAATCCGGCGCCGCTTCGGGCGGGATAAGCATGACCAGTTCCTCGCGCAGCAAGGCTTTGCTTGAATAGCCCGGGGCAGGGTTATCGGAGTAGAGCACGGCCAGATCTATGCGCCGGTGTTCAAGCCATTCCAGAACGAAACCGCTCATCGCCTCCGCGATGATGAGCTTGATCCTGGGGTATTTCCGCCGGATCCGCGCGATCAGCGGAACCGCGAGGATGGAACTGATGGTGCCGGGCAACCCGATGCGAACGATGCCCGAGGGTTCCTGCCCCATGCTCCGCAACTCGTCCTCGGTCTGCGACAGGTCGCTGAGGATCTTCCGGGCGGAGTGCAGCAGGGTTTCACCAGCCTCCGTGGTGGTCACACCTTGCGGACCGCGCAGCAGCAGGTTGATCCCCAGATCCTCCTCGATCTTGCGGATCTGCAGGGAAAGGGCCGGCTGGGCAATCCGGAGCCGTTTGGCAGCGGCCGAGAATGAGCCCCCTTCGACGATGGCAACGAAATACCGAAGTTGTTTGATATCCATGCCATTCCCCGCAACGGTTCCGGACCGCCTTGACGGGTATAAGCAGGCGATATAGCGGTCAACAAAATTTGGTATTTGCGTGATAGAGGATAAGCGATTCAACTGGCGCAGTAGTACGGACCAGTCTCGGAGCCCAGCCCTTGAATACATCCACCGATCATCAGGACATCCGCGATGGCATCCGCGCCCTTTGTGCGCAGTTTCCCGACGAATATCACCGGGAAGTTGATCACCAGCGCGGCTATCCCGAGAAATTCGTCGAGGCGCTGACGCGTGAAGGCTGGATGGCCGCCCTGATCCCCGAGGAATACGGCGGCGCGGGGCTGGGGCTGACCGAGGCATCCGTGATCATGGAGGAGATCAACCGAGCGGGCGGCAACTCCGGCGCCTGTCACGGCCAGATGTACAACATGAACACGCTTGTGCGCCACGGCTCCGACGAACAGCGCCAGCGCATTCTGCCCAAGCTCGCCAGCGGCGAGCTGCGGCTGCAATCCATGGGGGTCACCGAACCCACCACCGGCACCGACACCACGAAGATCAAGACGACAGCGACCCGCAAGGGGGATCGCTATGTCATCAACGGGCAGAAAGTCTGGATCAGCCGGGTGCAACATTCCGACCTCATGATCCTGCTGGCCCGCACGACGCCGCTTTCGGAAGTGCAGAAGAAGTCGGAGGGGCTGTCCATCTTCCTGGTGGATATCCGGGAAGCCATGAAAGACGGGATGGAGGTGAAACCCATCCGCAACATGGTCAATCACGAAACCAATGAGCTGTTCTTCGACAACCTCGAAATCCCGGCGGACAACCTGATCGGCGAGGAAGGCAAGGGGTTCAAGTACATCCTCACCGGGCTGAATGCCGAACGCGCGCTGATCGCGGCGGAATGTATCGGGGATGGTTATTGGTTCACCGACAGGGTCACGAAATACGTCAGTGAGCGGCAGGTTTTCGGGCGGCCCATCGGGCAGAACCAGGGCGTGCAGTTCCCAATCGCCGAAGCCTATATCGAGGTGGAGGCAGCCAACCTGATGCGCTATCGCGCCTGCGCGCTTTACGATGCGGGCGAGCCTTGCGGGGCGGAGGCGAACATGGCCAAGTACCTCGCCGCCAAGGCAAGCTGGGAGGCGGCGAACGCCTGCATCCAGTTCCATGGGGGCTTCGGCTTTGCCAGCGAATACGATGTGGAGCGCAAGTTCCGCGAAACGCGCCTGTATCAGGTGGCGCCCGTCTCTACCAACCTGATCCTGTCCTATGTGGCCGAACATGTGCTCGGCATGCCGAGGTCTTTCTGATGGGCGCCGATCTGCCGCTTTCAGGCCTGAAGGTCATCTGCGTGGAGCAGGCGGTCGCGGCGCCTTTCGCTTCCGCTCGGCTGGCGGACGCGGGCGCGCATGTCATCAAGATCGAGCGGCCCGAAGGCGATTTTGCCCGCGGCTACGACGATGTCGCGGCGGGGCAGTCGAGCTATTTCACATGGCTGAACCGCGGCAAGGAAAGCCGCACGCTTGACCTTGGCTCGGACGGGGGCAAGGCAGAACTGTCGGAATTGATCGCGACGGCTGATGTGTTGATCCAGAACCTGAAACTGGGCGCGTTGGAACGTTTGGGGTTCGATCCGGCGGAACTGCGGCGGCGCTATCCGCGCCTCATCACCTGTTCGATCACCGGCTACGGCACCACCGGCCCGATGGCGCAGCGCAAGGCCTATGATCTGCTGGTGCAGGCGGAATCGGGGCTCTGTTCGATCACCGGCGGCCCGTCGGAGCCTGCGCGCGTAGGCATGTCGATCGTCGATGTGGCCACCGGCGCGACTGCCCATGCCGCGATCCTCGAAGCGCTGATCCGGCGCGGCACCACGGGGCAGGGGGCGCAGCTTTCGGTGTCGATGTTCGACGTGATGGCCGATTGGCTGACGGTGCCGCTGTTGAACCATGAAGGCGGGAAGACCCCGGAACGCGTGGGGCTCGCGCATCCTTCGATCGCACCTTACGGGGTGTTTGACATGCAGCGCGGCGCGCCGATCCTGATCTCGATCCAGAGCGACCGGGAATGGCGAAAGCTCTGCGCGGACATATTGAGCGCCCCCGGACTGGGCGAGGATGACCGGTTCGCCACCAACGTCGCCCGGGTCCGCAACCGGGCGGAGACAGACCGGATCGTGGCGGAAGCCTTCGCCAAGGTGCCAAGCGACGAGATGGCCCGCCAGCTCGATAAGGCGGGGATTGCGTTTGCCGTGCTGAGAGACATGGAAGGGCTCTCCCGCCACCCGCACCTGCGCCGGATCACGGTAGAGACCGAAGGCGGTCCGGTCTCCCTCCCCGCGCCCGGGGTGATCTGGGAGAGCGAGGTGAGGGGATACGGCCCAGTACCTGCGCTGAACGCGCCAGATGGCTGAGGGGACGATAAACCGCCTCAGCCATCTTCAGAACGACCGGAACGATGACAACAAGCCCAAAGTTCCGGACCAATTGCGGCGATAGAGCTACTCAGAAGTCAAAGAGTTCACTCAAGAAGCCTTCGCGGCGCTTCTTCTTATAGGATTTGTCGTGGGGATCATGCCCCGAACTGCGCGGGGAGGAGAATTCCCGTGGTGCAGGTTCGGGATGCGACCGTTCAATGATCTTGTCCAACTCACCACGGTCCAGCCAGACCCCGCGACATTGGGGACAATAGTCAATTTCCACACCGGAGCGATCTGTCATCACCAATTGTGTTCCATCGATCGGACATTGCATTAGTTAAGCCTCCTTCATTTCGTAGTTAGTTGGGCACCCGCTATGCAAACTGCAACCTCTTCAAATGTCGCAGTGCGGTTCCGGGTGGAGTGCTGAAGGCCGCGCCCCTTGATCCATCTTCCGAAAAACTGAATCAGAATCACATTCGCGGGGCCGGTCCGAGGGAGTCGCGGAGCACGACATGGGCTTCGAGTTCAGTACTTGAAGTTGGCATTTGACCATTGCGCATCCCCAACAACAGACGTGCCGCTCCCTTTCCCATTTCACGATGCGGCACATGGACCGTCGTGAGGGCCGGTGTCACGATCTGGGCGATCTCGATGTCGTCGAAACCTGTAATCGAAACGTCACCGGGAACATCGAGGTTCATCTTCCGGGCTTGCAGCAAGGCCCCTGCAGCCAGCACATCGTTGCCGCACAAAACCGCGGTGGGTCGCGGGTCGGATTCCATGAGGGAAGCAAAGGCGTCTGCGCCGTTCGAGATGGTATAGGGCGTCTCGACGATGCGCAGCCCTTCTGGATCGATCCCATGGAGCGCCATAGCGTCCTGAATGCCTTCGCAGCGGTGACTGGCGCGGTCATTGTCCTTACGCTGGGATGTAATCAGCGCGATATTGCGATGCCCCAGCGAAATGACCCGTTCGGCCAGACATTTCATTGCCTTCCGGTTATCGAAGCCAATCGAGATCCGCGATTGGAAATCCTCATAGGTCCAGGTGATAACATAGGGTACCTGACGATCATCGAGGAATTCATAGACCTGAGGCGCCCGGGCATGCCCGATTAGCAATAATGCGTCCGCGCCGCGCGCGACGAGGCCACGGATCTGCTGCTCCTCCAATTCGGGCGTGTAGGAGGAACTGGCCACAAGCAGGGTGATGCCGTTGCGCTGCAATTCTTCCTGAAAGGCCTGAAGACCACGCGCAAAGATCGCGTTCTCCATCGTCGGGATGATCGCACCAAAGGTATTGGTGCGCTTTGCCGCCAAAGCCTGTGCACCGAAGTTGGGGGCATATCCAAGCGTTCTTACCGCCTCGAGCACCCGCTCCCGGGTCGTCTTGGCGACTTTAGAAGGATTGTTGAGGCAGCGCGATACCGTGGCCGTCGATACCCCTGCCCGGGTGGCGACGTCTTCGAGCGTCGGCGAGGGCACGCTGCGGCGGTATTTCTCAGCTCGGTCCGGTTGTTTTTCCACGGGTCTGGTCTTTCACATTCTGACATCGGGCTGAAAAAGTGCGTCTCCTCATACATATAGCAGAAACATCTCAGCAAGTAATGTAAGCGCTTGCATTACACGTATGTAAGCGCTTACATTAGGGCTAGGCCGAATCCCTTAAAGGAGCAAGAAGTGTTCTTGATTTTCGCATTCGCGTTTTTCACCGCCTTCCTTGTCAACGTGCTGATCGGCGCTTCGGGAGGAGCGAAATTCTTCAGCGACGTATGGGAGATGGTGTTTTTGTTCACGGCGTCGGCGGCATTCGTTGTCGCCATCCTGCGGCGGGAGGCCGCAGCAAAGAGGAAAAACGACGACAACTGACGAACCATCAACGGGAGGAAAAAATGGATCGTGAAAGAACGGGGATCGCCTCGCACGGAAGGCGCAATTTTCTGAAACTCGCAAGTTCGGGCAGCTTTACCGCCGCGCTCGTAGCGGGGGCAGGCGGCATGCTTTGGTCGAGCGAGGCCTCTGCCCAGACCGCCAGAGAAGAAAAGGAACGTGAAGCCGCGGCGGAGCACACCATGACGCTCGCGACGGCCTACGTGCTAGGAGCCTCGCGCAGCTATCCGATCATGCAGCTCGACCTCAAGGAAAACATCCAGAACGCCACCAATGGCAAGGTCTACGTCAAGCTCGCACCGGGGGGGCAGCTGGGTGCGGGCGGGGCACTTGTTCAGGCCGTTCAGACCGGCACGATACAGTGCGCCCAGCATTCCCTGTCGAACTTCGCGCCTTTTGCCAGCGCCGTGGACCTCATCAACATGCCGTATTTCTGCGGCTCCAACCAGCGGTTCACCAACCTGGTGAATTCCGACGCCTGGAAAGGCAAGGTACATCCCAAGATCGAGGCCGCCGGTTTCAAGCCATTGATGTACGTGGTGATCGACCCCCGGGTGGTCGCAATCCGGAAGGGCGGCAACAAGGTCATCACGCCGGGCGACCTGAGCGGCGTCAAGTTCCGCGTGCCCGGGTCCAAGATGTTGCAGCAGTATTATTCGATGGTTGGTGCGAACCCGACGCCGGTGGCCTGGGGCGAGACGCCTTCGGCGATCAAGCAGGGTGTGGCCGATGCGCTGGATCCCTCGGTCGGCGCGCTCTATGTCTTTGGCTTCAAGGACATCCTGAGC
>NZ_LWGH01000441.1:0-2300 GCF_001635395.1 Sulfitobacter sp. HI0129
GGTCGAGGTATCGGATCAGGTCATGATCCTGTCGAACACGGATGGGCTCAGCCTCGTTTTCAAGGCGCTCGAGCAATAAGCGAAACGAGCCGGGCGCGTGCATCCGGCAGCGGACGATCCCCCAGACCCCGGGCGAGATGTGCGCTCATGAAATGTCCTGTCGTCGCCAGTGCCGTTACGATCTCGGCGTTGTCGGCAGCGCCCTCGCCGCGCAAAACGTCCGGCAGGGGCAACAGGCGGCTGGCCCATTCGCCTGCCCCCGAACGGGATACCGCGCGCCCGGTCCGGGGCGAGATATAGACAAGGTCATCGCGCTGCCCGGTAACGGCGCAGGTGTCGAGGTCGAGCGCGTATCCCATTTCCGCCAGCAGGGCGACTTCCCACTGCAGATAGGCCAGCGGCCAGAGGTCATCCTGCCCCAACAGGTCCAGCAGTGCCTGCGACCGGCGATAGAGGGGCGGATGGGCTTCGCGCTCGGGCAGGCAAAAGGACAGCAGCGCCGTCACCGCGTTCAGCCCCGCGAGTGACAGCCGCCCGCTCATGGCGGTGGCCGCCCGGCTGCGCAGCGGCTCGACGGTAAAGGCACCGATGTGCTCTTCGAGCCGGGCGCGCCACGTGACGTCGATCTGGGCGCCCGGCTGCAGGATCGGCGCGATCCTGCGGCTTGTCCCGCCACGTACAACGCCCGCGTGGCGGCCCTGCGCTTCGGTGAAAACCTCGATGATGGTCGATGTCTCGCCATGGCGGCGCGCATTCAGCAGGATGCCTTCACCGCGCCATTCGATCATGCGAGCCCATCCTCCGCCAGCAGATGCCGGCCCGCGCGATCCTCGACTTCGATCACCCAGAGGTCAGGATCGAAACCGCGCTGACGGTCAATCGCCGCGTCCACGTCAGGTTCCGACCCGCTGGATAGCTCCATCCAGCGGCGATCCCCCGACTGCAGGTCAAAGGACCGATGAAAGACAGTGGCCGAGCCGTCCAGCGTGCTCAGCTTCACCAGAACGGCACCGCCCGTGTCGTCCCCATGAGCCACGACGAAAGCGGGGATGTCATGCAGCCGCAACCGGGTGAGGTAGGCGTCCACCCAGAACCGCGCCGTCAGCCGCGCCATGTCAGCCCCCGACTGTCCTCAGGCATTGCCGTCCTTAAAGTCGAGCCCCATCTCGCTGTAGCGCTCGGCCTCATCCAGCCAATTGGGCCGCACCTTGACCTGCAGGAAGAGATGCACCCGACGCCCGAGAAACGTCTCAAGTTCTTCCCGCGCGGCCTTGCCCACGGCCTTGATCGTTTCACCCTTGTTGCCAAGAACGATCCCCTTGTGACCGTCCCGCACGACGTAGATCAACTGTTCGATCCGGGCAGAACCGTCCTTGCGTTCTTCCCAGCTCTCGGTTTCCACGGTCAGCTGGTAGGGCAGCTCCTGATGCAGTCGCAGGGTCAGCTTTTCGCGCGTTATCTCGGCCGCGATCATACGCATGGGCAGATCCGCGATCTGATCTTCCGGGTAGAGCCACGGCCCTTCCGGGACTTCGCCTGCAAGCCAATGGCGCAGCGTGTCCACCCCATGCCCCTTCTCGGCAGAGATCATGAAGGTTTCGACGAAATCGAACCGCGAATTGAGATCCTTGCTCAGCCCAAGCAACACGGGAGCCTCGACCCGGTCGATCTTGTTGATGGCCAGCGCCACCCGCCGCCCCTGTGCAACTTCTCCCAGTCCTTCGAGGATACGCTCGACCCCTTCCGTCACCCCGCGGTGCGCTTCGACGAGCAAAACGACCACATCGGCATCCGCCGCGCCGCTCCACGCCGCTGCGACCATTGCGCGATCGAGCCTGCGGCGGGGCTGGAAGAGCCCGGGCGTATCCACAAAGACGATCTGGCTGTCACCTTCCATCGCCACACCGCGGATGCGCGCGCGCGTTGTCTGCACCTTGTGGGTCACGATACTGACTTTCGCCCCGACCATGCGGTTCAGGAGGGTCGATTTCCCTGCGTTCGGCTCTCCGATCAGGGCGACGAATCCGGCACGGGTGGTCATTGGTCGATCTCCAGTTTCGACAAGAGGGCAGCAGCTGCCGCCTGTTCCGCCGCCCGTTTGGACGGAGCGGTGGCCTCAGCCTCCTGCCCATCGTTCAGGCGGGCGGCAATGGTGAAGACCGGGGCATGATCCGGTCCGCTGCGGGCGGTTTCCGTATAGGCCGGGGGCGGCAGGCCGCGCGCCTGTGCCCATTCCTGCAAGGCGGTCTTGGCATCCCTTGCGTCGGCTTCGACCGTTTCGACCCGACGGCCCCAAAGGC
>NZ_LWGH01000442.1:0-3385 GCF_001635395.1 Sulfitobacter sp. HI0129
GCACTGGGAGGTGCCGCCGCCGCGGGCGAGGATCGGAACCCCCTGTGCCGCCGCGACCTCGATGGCGGCCTGTACGTCCTCTTCGTCCTTCGGGGACAGAACGCCGAGCGGCATCATCTGGTAGAGCGATGCGTCGGTCGCGTAGCGGCCCCGGGAAAAGTCATCGAACAGAAGGTCGCCGGACACCCGCTGGCCAAGAACGTCGGAAAGCTGAGACATGGGCCGTCCTGTCAAAGTGAATGATTTTTGAAACTGGTGATTGACATAATTATGAATTCAAAATTACGTTGGATCAACCGAAAAGCACTGCGCCGCCATCCGGGCAGGCGGGCTGCGACACTATGACGGAGGTCGATCGGGATGCGCAAAGCGGGGCGTCATTTTCTACAGATACCGGGGCCGAGTGCCGTGCCGGATCGGATCCTGAGCGCGATCAGTCAGCAGACGATCGATCACCGGGGGCCTGCCTTTGCCAAGGTCGGCCTGCGTGCGCTCGAAGGGTTGAAGACCATTTTCAAGACCGATGAGCATGTGTTCATCTTTCCCGCCTCGGGCACCGGCGCGTGGGAAGCGGCACTGGTCAATACGCTATCGCCGGGCGATCACGTCCTGATGTATGAGACGGGGCATTTCGCGACCCTGTGGAAGAAGCTGGCCGAGAAGCTGGGCCTGAAGGCCGAGTTCATCGAAGGCGACTGGCGCGGCGGTGCGGACCCCGAGCGGATCGAGGCGCGGCTGGCCGAGGATAAGGGCCATGAGATCAAGGCGGTCTGTGTCGTTCATAACGAGACTTCGACAGGATCGGTGTCGCCCATCGCCGAAGTGCGCAAGGCCATCGACCGGGCGAATCATCCGGCGCTGTTCATGGTCGATACGATCTCGGGCCTTGCCTCGTTGGAATACAAGCACGACGAATGGGGGGTCGATGTCACGGTATCGGGGTCGCAGAAGGGTCTGATGCTGCCGCCCGGCCTGTCGTTCAACGCGGCCAGCGCCAAGGCGCTGGCGGCCAACAAGACGGCGAAACTGCAGAGATCCTACTGGGACTGGGCCGATATGCTGGGCCCCAACAAGACCGGTTATTTCCCCTATACGCCCGCCACGAACATGCTCTACGGTCTCAACGAGGCCATCGACATGCTGCATGAAGAGGGGCTGGAGAACGTCTTTGAACGCCATGCCCGCCACGGGGCCGCGACCCGGGCGGCGGTGCGCACATGGGGNCTGGAGGTGCTCTGTGCGACCCAAGGCCAGGAAAGCGGCGTTCTGACGGCGGTGAAGATGCCCGAAGGCGAAAGCGCCGATGCCTTCCGCGCGACGACATTGGAACATTTCGACATTTCGCTGGGCAACGGATTGTCGAAGGTCGCCGACAAGGTCTTTCGGATCGGCCACCTCGGGGACTTCAACGACCTGATGCTCGTCGGCACGCTGGCGGGTGTCGAGATGGGCCTGAAAAAGGCCGGTGTACCGCATGAGGCGGGCGGGGTGCAGGCGGCAATGAAACGACTTGCCTAATGTCGGCGGGCCGGGAGGGCCCGCGGGCGCAACATCAACTCTGGGAGGAGATCATCATGAAAATGGTTAAGAAAGTACTGGCAGCCACTACGGCCATCGGTTTGGCCACCGCTGCCTCCGGTGCCGAAATGACGATGAAATTCGGGCATGTCGGCGCGCCCGGCTCGCTGTTCGAAGCCTCGGTCGACAACTTCGCCGAATGCGTCAATTCCAGCATGGGCGATGCCGTCGAGGTGCAGACCTTCGGATCGTCGCAGTTGGGTAACGATAAGGAAATGCTGCAGAAGCTGAAGCTGGGGCAGATCGACTTCTCGCTGCCGTCCTCCATCATGTCTTCGGTGGACGATTCCTTCGGCATCTTCGAGATGCCCTATATCATCACCAGCCGCGACCACATGCGCCGCGTGCAGGACGAGATGATGGACGAGTTCCAGGCCGCGGCCAACGACAACGGCTATCACATCGTCGGGCTGGCGGAGAACGGGTTCCGCCATATCACCAACAACGTGCGGCCGATCAACGTGCCTGCCGACCTCGAAGGCATCAAGCTGCGCACGCCCAACGGTGTCTGGCGGCTGCGGATGTTCCAGGAATACGGCGCCAACCCGACGCCCATGGCCTTTTCGGACGTTTTCACCGCGCTTCAGACGGGCGTGATCGACGGGCAGGAAAACCCCTATGCCCAGATCGCATCGGCCAAGTTCCAGGAAGTGCAGAAGTATCTTTCGGTCACCGGGCATGTCTACACCCCGGCCTATATCCTGATGTCGAAGAAGAAGTATGACGGTCTTTCGGACGAGGTTAAGGCCGGTCTGACCGATTGCGCCAACCAGACGCAGGATTTCACCTACGAAAAGGCCGCCGAGCTGGAAGAAAGCCTGCTGCAGGAGATCAAGGACGCGGGCGTCGAGGTGAACGAGGCCGACAAGGCCGCCTTCATCGAAGCCTCCAAGCCGGTCTATGACGCCTTCGCCGCAGAGGTCGATGGCGCGCAGGAGATGATCGACACGGTTCTTGGCCTCGGCCAGTCGGGCTGATCCACATCCGGGCGGCGGGACCGACCCGCCGCCCGACCCCCAATTCCCAACGCGCATCGACCGCCCCGGCCAGCGCCATCCGCGCAGGACCGGTGCGCGATGTCCAACAAGTCGAGCCTCAATGGAACATGCTGCCTATCCCAAGCTGTCGCGGATCAACCGCATCATCAGCGGGATCCTCGAATGGATCACCATCAGCCTGATGATCCTGCTGACGGTGGTCGTCGGATTTGCCGTGATCGCGCGTCTGATGGGCGACAGCTTTTCGTGGTACGACGAGGTCGCGGCGATCATGCTGGCCTGGATCACCTATTACGGCAGTGCGCTCGCAGCACTCCATCGCCGCCACATCGGTTTTGACACCGTGCTTCTGGCGCTGCCGAAGAACCTGCGGATCCCGGCGGTGCTGCTGGGCGAGGTGATCGTGCTGACCTTCTTTTTCCTCATGGCGCGGGCCGGGCTTCAGGTGCTGGACGTGCTGGCCGGTGACACGCTGGTTTCGCTGCGCTGGGTGCCGGTGCAATTCACCCAGTCGGTCATCCCGATCGGGGCCATTCTGTTCATGCTGGCGCAGGTGCTGAGCCTGCCTGCCTATCTGAAGCTGACCTCTGCGGGGATTTCGCTGGAACATGCGGAAATCGAGGAAGAGGTCGAAACCGAACTCGAAAAGAACAAGGACCGCGTCTGATGCTGATGGCCGCCATATTCATTGCGATGCTGGTGATGATCTGCATCAACATCCCCATTGCCGTCGCCCTTGCCGTGAGCGGCGTGATCGGCCTGCTGTTCACCGAAGGGCCCGGCAGCCTCGTGACGATCGCGCTCGATAT
>NZ_LWGH01000443.1:0-20397 GCF_001635395.1 Sulfitobacter sp. HI0129
TCCGCCGTGCCCGCAAGCTGGCACGCAAAAAAGCGCAACGCGAAGGTATGATGTAAATCATCCGAAGCGTAATGCCGAAAATTCGACCCTCGTGGCCCCTGGCCCCGAGGGTCTTTGCTTTTCAGCCCTTCGAAACCCAGGCCTTTGCATCGTCAAAGGCGTCGGCCGGGAAATAGCGCGCTTCCTTGCCGAGCAGCCGTTGGCCGATCCGAACGACGAACTTTTGCCAGGCACGGGTGCCGACGATGGCAACCCGGTCCAGATCAGCCACATGGCTGCGGACGAGCTTGAAATGGTCCTTCACCCCCGCCAGCCCCTGCCAGCCGTCGAATTCGCGCAGGTCCAGCAGCAGGCGGAACGTGCCATTCGCGCGGATAAAGGCATTCAGATCGCGGGTTTCTTCCTCGTAGTCGTCTGCATCCACCTTACCCACAAGGGCCACATGCAGAACGCCGTTGCCCAGATCGGTCTGGTGAATGGCCCCGAGGGATTCGGTCAGCCAGCGCCGGGCGTCATCCTCTTCGCCGGGGTCGAACACCGCAACCGGACAGGGCATCAGAATGGACAGGGTGCGGATCGTCCGGGCCACCCCGGTGGCCTTCGATACCACCGCGATCCTTTCGAATCCGCGCCAGCGTGCCAGCCCCATGCGCGCATCGTCCCACAATGCGCCCAAGGTGAAATCGCTGGCGCCGGCTTCCAGAATACAAAGCAGACGCAACTGGTCTGCGCGTGCAATGCCCGCATCGATGGCGGGCATCAGAACTTCGGTATAATCGCGATCACTGACCGGGGCCTTGATACGTACCTCAAGCACGTCGTCACGGCTGCTTTCCAAGACTTCTATCATCACGTCACTCCTCTGGGCTGACCATGGAGGTGACATAAGCATGGATCGCCGGTTTCAAAGGTCGGCTCGACCCTCAGGTAATCGGCAGTGCCGTCGTCCGGCAAACGGTGCGTAGCGCAAAGCTGGATTGCATCTGCGCGACACCCGGCAGCCGGGCGAGATGCTGGCGGTGAATGCGCGCGAAATCCTCCGTATTCTCGGCGACGACCTTGAGCAGGTAATCCGCCGTCCCCGCCATGAGATGACATTCCAGCACATCGGGGATGCGCGCGACCGCCTTTTCAAACGCCTCCAGCACTTCGTCCGCCTGCCCCTGCAGAGTGATCTCAACGAATACGGTCGTCGCGACGCCCAGTTTGCGGGCGTCCAAAAGGGCGACGTAATCGCGGATGACGCCCTCTTTTTCCAGCCGCTGGACCCGCCGGTGGCAGGCGGAAGGCGACAGATTGACGAGTTCCGAAAGCCCGCCATTGGATAATTGCCCATTGCGCTGAAGGGCGTTCAGAATACGCCGATCCGTCTCATCTAGCTGCATAGTTGCAAAACTTTCGCGTATAACCTCCATCATGCGCAATATTATACTAAAGCGCGCGATGGAAAACCCGCCCTTTCGCACCAGTTTGCGAGCGCCTTCGCCTACCCTCGGGCAAATTCAAAGGAGAGGACCCCATGAAGATCGGATGCCCCACGGAAATCAAACCGCAGGAATTTCGCGTCGGCCTGACGCCCAACGCCGCGCAGGAAGCGGTCTCCCACGGTCACGAGGTGATCGTTCAGAAAGGGGCCGGTGTGGGCGCGGGCTTTGACGATGCCGCCTATGAAGCCGCCGGCGCGACCATTATCGCCACAGCCGAAGAAATCTTTGCCGCCGCCGACATGATCGTGAAGGTAAAGGAACCGCAGGCAGGCGAGCGTAAGATGCTGCGTGAAGGCCAGCTTTTGTTCACCTACCTGCACCTCGCACCCGACCCGGAGCAGACAAAGGACCTGCTGGCCTCTGGCTCGACCTGCATCGCCTATGAAACGGTCACGGGTCGTGCGGGCGGCCTGCCGTTGCTGGCGCCCATGTCCGAGGTTGCAGGCCGCCTCGCCCCGCAGGTCGGGGCCTGGACATTGCAAAAAGCGAACGGCGGGCGCGGTGTGCTCATGGGGGGTGTTCCCGGTGTTGGCCCCGCCCGCGTCGTCGTGATCGGCGGCGGCGTGGTCGGTACCCATGCGGCGCGGATTGCCGCGGGAATGGGCGCGGATGTGACCGTACTCGACCGGTCGCTGCCGCGGTTGCGCTATCTCGATGATGTCTTCGGGACGGTTTTCAACACCTCCTACGCGAGCGCAGGCAATACCATCGACCTCGCGCGCGAAGCGGACATGATCATCGGTGCGGTGCTCATTCCCGGTGCCGCGGCCCCCAAGCTCATCAGCCGGGCGCAATTGTCAGAACTCAAGCCCGGGGCGGCCCTTGTGGATGTCGCCATCGATCAGGGCGGATGCTTCGAGACCTCCAAAGCCACGACGCATCAGGATCCTGTCTACGAAGTCGATGGCATCATGCATTACTGCGTGGCCAACATGCCGGGTGCAGTGGCGCGCACGTCCACCATCGCGCTCGGCAATGCGACGATGCCCTTCATGCTCGCCCTCGCCAACAAGGGCTGGAAACAGGCCTGCGCGGATGATCCGCACCTCAAGGCAGGGCTGAACGTGCATGCAGGCAAACTGACCTATGCCGCCGTAGGCGAAGCCTTGGGGATAGAGAGCATTTCGCCGGATCAGGCGATCTCTGCCTGAACACCCTGCCCGAACCAATAGGCCCGCCCGAGGCGGGCCTTTCGCAACTCAGACCCGGTCGGACTTCGCCAACTGATCCCGGATCTGCAGCAGGACGTCCAACTGGCTGGGGCCGGTATGCACCTCCGGCGCGACCTCATCCGGCTTTTCCGCCAGTGATTTCACGCGATTGACGAACTTCACCAGCATGAAGACGACAAAGGCGATGATCAGGAAATTGATGCAGGCGGTCACGAAGGCCCCGTAGGCAAAGATGGCCGCGCCGCTTTCCCGCGCCGCGTCCAAACCTGCATTGGCAGGCACCTCGCCCGACATCACCACATACATGTCCTTGAAATCCACACCGCCGATGATCAGCCCGATCAACGGATTGATCAGATCGCCCACCAGCGAATTGACGATGGCCGTGAAAGCCGCGCCGATGATGATCCCCACGGCGAGGTCCATCACGTTTCCCTTGGCGATGAAATCCTTGAATTCGTTCAGCATGATCTGTCCTTTTCGTCAATTTTGCGTCGCCACCAGCAAAAGCGGCGAAGGCAGTACTATCGCTCCGGTAGCATGAATTTACGAAGAGGTACCCTGTAAATCGACAACCAGGCGGCTAGCTGAGAACAAACATCATAGGAGAACTTCATGGCCGACCTGAGCGCCTTTCCCATCACCAACAAATGGCCCCCCCGCAATTCCGACGTGATCCAGCTTTACTCCTTCCCCACGCCAAACGGCGTCAAGGCCTCGATCATGCTCGAGGAAACGGGCCTGCCCTACGAACCCCACCGGGTCACCCTGTCGGACGAGGATGTCAAAAGCCCTGAGTTCCTGTCGCTGAACCCCAACAACAAGATCCCGGCCATCATCGACCCCGACGGTCCCAACGGGGCGCCGCTGGGGCTCTTCGAATCCGGCGCGATCCTCATCTACCTCGCGGAAAAGAGCGGCAAGTTCCTTGGATCGGATCCCGCCGAAAGGGCGCATATCATTCAATGGCTGATGTTCCAGATGGGCGGCCTTGGCCCGATGCTGGGACAGCTCGGGTTTTTCTACAAATTCGCGGGAAGCGAATGGGACGACAAGCGCCCGCAGCAACGCTACATTGACGAGGCAAAGCGCCTGCTCGGCGTTCTGAACCTTGAACTGGCGGGCAAGACGTGGATCGCCGGGTCACATTTTTCCATAGCCGATATCGCCATCGCGCCCTGGCTCGGGGCGCTGGACTTCTACGGCGCGAAAGACGCGGTAAACTGGTCAGACCACACCAATCTGGTGGATTACGTGGAACGGTTCAACGACCGCCCCGCCGTACAGAAGGGCCGCAAGATACCCTCGGACGAATAGCCCTCACCCCGAGAAGGGAAAGGCACCCGCCACTCACCCCGGCAGGGTGCCTTTCAGCACATACCGCAGAATATCCACCACCTGCTCAGGCTCCGACGCCACGGCCAGCGCCGCTGCGTCCACTTCCTTCAATGCATGGGCATGATCCGGCCCGTGCAGGATCACCAGTGATTTGCCCAGGGCGGCGGCATAGCCCGCGTCGAAAGCGGCATTCCACTGCTTGTACTGATCGCCGAAGCGGACCACCACGATATCCGCCCGTTCGATCCCCCGGCGCGTGCGAATGGCGTTGAGCTGCGCGCCCTTGCGGTCATGCCAGAACTTGTCATCCTCGGCGCCCAGGATCGCCACACCGCAATCGTCGCTGGCAGCGTGATCCGTGACGGGCGCATCGAATGCCACATCCAGATCTTTCGCACCCGCGATGATGCGATCGCGCCAGTCCGTATGAATTTCACCCGACAGATAAACCCTGATCGTCATCTCTTCCCCCTTACTCGGGCCCATGGCCCTTCACCTTTTTCAAAATACTCCCGCCGGAGGCATCCGACCTAGCCGCGTAGCGTGCCGCCCGTGGCCTTGGTGACCTTCTCGACGATCTTCTTGCCCACGGCCTCGATCTCGGCGTCCTTCAGTGTACGGTCCACCGGACGCATCCGCACGGTGATGGCAAGGGACTTGCGACCCTCTCCCAGCGATCCGCCGATGAACTCGTCAAAGACGCGCACATCCTCGATCAAGGTCTTGTCCGCTCCCATCGCGGCATTGACCAGGGTCAGCGCCTCGACGTCCGCATCGACCACGAAGGCGAAATCCCGTTCCACCGCCTGCAGATCGTTGATCTGCAGCGCAGGACGTGTGGCGCCCGATTTGCGCGGCAAGGGTACTTCCTGCGGCCACAGAGTGAAACCCATCACCGGCCCCTTCACATCCATCGCGGCAAGAACGCGTGGATGCAATTCTCCGAAAACGCCCAGCACCTTCTTCGGGCCAAGGCATATGCGGCCATGGCGCCCCGGGTGCCACCACGGGTCGCCCCCGCGCAGGATCTGCGTTTTCTCCGGCGCTCCCATCGCCGCAAGGATCGCTTCGGCGTCCGCCTTCACGTCGAAAACATCGACAGCCCGGGCAGCGCCGTGGACGTCCTTCGGGCCGGTACGCCCAACGAGAATCCCGCTGATGACCGTATGCTGCTCCCCCGGCTCCCCGCCGTGAAACGCAGGACCCATTTCGAACAGGGCCATATCCGCGAAGCCGCGCGCCTGATTGCGTGCTGCGGCCTGCAACAGGGCAGGCAAAAGTGCGGGGCGCATATGGCTCATATCGCTGGAAATCGGGTTCTCAAGCCGCGTCTCTTCCGTACCGCCGCCGAACAGCGCCGCGCTGGTCTGATCGATGAAACTGTAGCTGACGCATTCATGGTAGCCCAAGGCAGCTGCCGTACGGCGGGCCGCGCTTTCACGCCGCTGCAGGGGGGACAGCACGGGGCTCGGAACACCGTCGCTCAACCGCGGAAGGGGCTTGCCCTCCAACTTGGTGAGCGATGCGATCCGCGCCACTTCCTCCACCAGATCGGCCTCTCCCTGCACATCGGGGCGCCAGGACGGCACATGCGCCATGTTGCCCTCCAGCCGGAAACCCAGATTGGTGAGCGTCTGGCGCTGTTCGCTTTCGGGAATGGTCATGCCCACCAGTGACTGGACCCGCGCGGCATCCAGCCGGTAGGCCCGGCCCGTATCAGGCACCTGCCCCGCCACGACGACCTCAGAAGGCTCGCCCCCCGCGTGATCAAGGATCATGCGCGTGGCATGTTCGATGCCATAAGGCGTCCATTCAGGGTCGATGCCCCGCTCGAACCGGTAACGCGCGTCCGAATTGATCTTGAGCGCGCGCCCGGTATAGGCCGTCCGCACCGGATCGAAATAGGCCGCTTCGATGAAGACATTGACCGTCTCCTCGGTGACGCCGCTGGGCAGGCCGCCCATGACGCCGGCAATGCTTTCGACACCCGAGGCGTCGGAGATCAGCGTCATGCCTTCGTCGAAGGTATAGGTCTTCTCATCCAGACCGACCAATGTCTCGCCGCCCTTCGCGCGGTGTACGCGCAGCGCGTTGCCGGCGATCTTGTCGGCGTCAAAGACATGCAGCGGGCGGTTGCGGTCGAAGGTGAAGAAGTTCGTGACATCCACCAGAAAGCTGATCGGGCGCAGACCGATGGCCCGCAGCCTGTCCTGCAGCCATGCCGGGCTGGGGCCGTTCTTTACACCGCGAATGACCCGGCCATAGAAAACGGGGGCCTGTTCCAGCGTGTCTTCGTCGATGGTGACGCTCACCGGGCAGGCGAACGTCCCATCCACGGCCGGTACATCCCGTGTCTTGAGCCTGCCCAGCCCCCGCGCGGCAAGATCACGCGCGATCCCGCGCACGCCCAGCGCATCGGGCCTGTTGGGCGTGATACCGATCTCGATCACCGGATCGACCTTGGCGGGGTCATTCTCCGCCAGCCAGTCGACGAAGCTGTCGCCCACTTTGCCCGAGGGCAGTTCGATGATGCCGTCGTGTTCGTCCGACAACTCCAGTTCACGCTCCGAGGCCATCATGCCGAAGCTTTCGATTCCCCGGATCTTGCCCACCCCGATGGTCGTGTCGATCCCCGGGACATAGACCCCGGGCTTCGCGATGACGACGGTGATGCCTTCGCGGGCGTTCGGCGCGCCGCAGATGATCTGCTGGATGCCTTCGTCCGTCTCGACCTGACAGACCCGGAGCCTGTCCGCATCGGGATGTTTCTCGGCGGATTTGACGTATCCGAGGGTGAAGTCCGCCAGCCGCGCGCCACGGTCCTCGACCCCTTCGACCTCAAGCCCGAGGTCGGTCAGCGCATAGGTGATCTCTTCCAGCGACGCCGTGGTGTCGAGATGCTCTTTCAGCCAAGAGAGGGTGAATTTCATGTCATGCTGCCTTGCAGATTGCGAGGAAAGTGAGGGGGGCTGCCGTAGCGGACAGGGATGCGATCACCTACTCAACCCACCATGCAAATTCGGCTGGTCCAGCGCCGCGAAGCCGTAGTGGCGCAGCCAGCGCAGGTCCGACTCGAAAAAGGCGCGCAGATCGGGGATGCCGTATTTCAGCATCGCGATCCGGTCGATCCCCATGCCAAAGGCAAAGCCCTGCCATTGCTCGGGGTCGATACCGCCTGCCTTCAGGACCTTGGGATGCACCATGCCGGAGCCGAGAACCTCCATCCAGCCGTCGCCTTCGCCGATGCGCAACTGCCCATCGACCCATGAACACTGAATGTCCACCTCTGCCGAAGGTTCAGTAAAGGGGAAATGCGAGGCGCGAAACCGCGTCTTGATGCCGTCGATTTCGAAGAAGGCGGAGAAGAACTCCTCCAGCGTCCACTTGAGGTTGGCCATCGACAGGTTCTTGTCGATCGCCAGCCCCTCCACCTGATGGAACATCGGCGTATGGGTCTGGTCGTAGTCCGCGCGGTAGACACCACCCGGGCAGATGATGCGCAGCGGCGCGCCTTCGGCCTCCATCGTGCGTATCTGCACGGGGCTGGTGTGCGTGCGCAGCACATGGGGCGGGCGGTTATCGCCTTCGGCCCGGTGCATGTAGAACGTATCCATCTCGGCGCGCGCCGGGTGATGCCCGGGGATGTTGAGAGCATCGAAATTGTACCAGTCGGTGTCGATCCGGGGCCCTTCGGCCACGGCAAAGCCCATTTCGGCGAAGATCGCTGTCAGTTCCTCGGTCACCTGGCTGATGGGGTGGATGGTACCCTGCGGGCGGCGCCGGGCGGGCAGCGTCACGTCCAGCCATTCGCCCCGCAGGCGCTCATCCAGTGCGGCATCGGCCAAGCCACTTTTCTTGGCGGACAAGGCCGCGTTGATCTCATCCTTCAGGGCGTTGAGCGCGGGCCCGGCAACCTGCCGTTCCTCGGGCGTCATCTTGCCGAGTTCGCGCATCTTCAGAGAGACTTCGCCCTTCTTTCCCACCGCTGCGAGGCGGATATCCTCGAGCGCGGCCTCATCGCCGGCATCGGCTATCCTGCTCAGGTATTTCTGCTTGAGATCGTCCATCACGCGCCCTTGGATTTGTGCCATGTCCTGCTAGCCCCCCGGCCCTGCGATTGCAAGCGGGCGCACCTTTGCGCGGGCGCACCATTGGGCTACTGATGGGCAAATCCGCAGGAATTACATGATGTCAGACAGATCGCTGCCCGCACCCGACCGCCCTTGGCTGGTTCTCTTCGGGTTGATGCTGGGGGTGACCGTCACGAACAGTTTTGCCCGCTTTGCCTATGGGCTGATCCTGCCCGCGATGAAAACCGATATGGGCTGGACCTATGCACAGGCGGGCTGGCTCAATACCGCGAATGCGCTGGGATACCTCGCGGGGGCGGTCGTCACCATGGTGCTGATCGGGCGGATGCCGGTGACGCGGCTGTTCAATTTCGGTCTGCTCACCACCGCGCTGTCGCTGCTGGCGACCGGCTGGGGCACCGGCATGGAATGGCAGAGCTTCTGGCGCATCGCCGCCGGGTTTTTCGGGGCGATGTCCTTTTCCACCGCCGGTGTACTGACCGCCCGGCTCTTTGCCGACGATGTCCGGCGCAGCGCGCTCGCCATCGCGCTGCTTTTCGGTACTGGGGGCGGCATGGGCATCCTGCTGGCCGGGGCAGCGGTGCCCTTGTTCCTGGGCCGCTACGGGGCCGAAGCATGGCCCACCGCATGGTATGTCATCGGCGGGCTCGGGGCGGCCTGTGTGCCCTGGGCGCTCTGGTCTGCGGGCAAACTGCACCACCCCGGCACGGCCTCCGTGGCCTCCGGCAGGCTTCCGCTGCGGCGGTTCCTGCCCCTGACGTTCGGATACGCCGGGTTCGGGCTGGGCTATATCGTCTACCTCACCTTTCTGTCTGCCTGGATGACGGAACAGGCAACCGGCCCTGTCGGGATCGCCTTGGTCTGGGTGGTGCTGGGCCTCGCCATCTCCGCCTCGCCCTTCCTCTGGCGGGGGGTCTTCGCGCGTTTCGATTCGGGCGTCCCCCTTGGGCTTGTGCTGATCGGCATCGCGCTGGGCAGTGCGCTTCCGGTCATTCTGCCCGCGGGGCCGGCCATTCTGATTTCTGCGGTCATCTTCGGCTTATGCGTCTTCATGTCCCCCGGGGCCGTGACCCATTTCGTGCGCCGCAATCTGCCGCCCGAACAATGGGGCGCAGCCGTCAGCCTGCTGACGGTCGTCTTTGCCCTGTCACAAACGGTTGGCCCCCTCGGCGCGGGATTGCTGGCGGACCGGACCGGTAATCTGGGCGACAGTCTGATCGCGGCATCGCTCCTGTTGCTGGCGGGTGCAGGCTGCGCCTTTGCACAAAGACCCATCAACACGACCACCTGACGTCAGGGAAGGCGGCACTCCCATGGAACCCCGGGTGCCCTTACGGGTTGGGCCGGGACAATAACGGAAGGGGGCACCGGCTACGGCGCGCCCAATTTCCCCATTCCCGAAAGGAAAAGACATGAAAATCCTGATGGTTCTTACATCGCATGACAAACTGGGCGACACCGGCAAAAAGACCGGCTTCTGGCTCGAAGAGTTCGCGGCACCCTATTACGTCTTCAAGGACGCCGGTGCCGATGTGACCCTCGCCTCCCCCGAGGGCGGTCAGCCACCGCTGGACCCCAACAGCGACAGCGACGACGCCCAGACCGACGCCACCAAACGCTTCAAGGATGACGACGCCGCCCAGCGCGACCTCGCGAATACCAAGAAACTGGCCGAGGTGGATGCCGAAGGGTTCGACGCGATCTTCTATCCCGGCGGCCACGGCCCGCTTTGGGACCTGGCAGAGAGCAAGGACAGCAAGCGCCTGATCGAAACCTTCTATACCTCGGGCCGCCCCGTGGGCGCAGTGTGCCACGCGCCTGCGGTGTTCCGTCATACGCAGGGCGAAGACGGCAAGCCGCTGGTCTCCGGCAAGAAGGTGACCGGCTTCACCAATACGGAAGAAGAAGCCGTCGGCCTGACCGACGTCGTCCCCTTCCTTGTCGAGGACATGCTGAAGGAGAATGGCGGCCACTACGAAAAAGGCGACGACTGGGCGTCTTTCGTTCTGACCGACGGGCATCTCGTCACCGGGCAGAACCCGGCATCCTCCGAGGAAGCGGCCCGGGAACTGTTGAAGCTGCTGAAATAAGCCCGAGGCCCTTCGGGGCCGGGCTATCGATCGCGGGGGGCGGGGCATTGAATATGCGCCGCCCCTCGTTCATTCCGGGCTGCCAGACCCTGCCTAGGGTCAAATGAAAAAGGCCGCCCCGAAGGACGGCCTTTCCGAAACTTGGATCATGCGCACCGCTCAGGCGGCGAGCGCATCCTGCGCCTGCTTCACGATAGCGCCGAAAGCTTCGGGCTCATGCACGGCGAGATCGGCCAGAACCTTGCGGTCCACTTCGATCCCGGCCAGCGAAAGACCGTTGATGAAGCGGCTGTAGGTCAGCGCCTCGTCGTGGCTGCGGACGGCGGCGTTGATACGCTGGATCCACAGGGCGCGGAAGTTGCGCTTGCGGTTCTTGCGGTCACGCGTGGCGTATTGGTTGGCCTTGTCGACCGCCTGCGTGGCGACCTTGAAGACGTTCTTGCGACGACCGTAGTAGCCTTTGGCGGCCTTGACGATCTTCTTGTGACGGGCGTGGGTGACTGTTCCACCTTTGACACGGGACATATCGGCTCTCCTAAATCAGCTATCAGCGGTCGTAGGGCATGTAGCCCTTGATGATCTTTGCATCGGGCTCTGACAGGACTGTCGTGCCGCGCGCGTCGCGAATGAACTTCTTGGTCCGCTTGATCATGCCATGCCGCTTGCCGGCCTGACCGCCGATGACCTTGCCGGTCGCCGTGATCTTGAAGCGCTTCTTGGCGCTCGATTTGGTCTTCATCTTGGGCATTTCCGTCTCCTATCGGTCTTACGGTTTACGCGCGACTCGGCATGCCGCATCGGCCGGCCACGCGGATTGAGAGCTGGCGTATAGGAGGGTTTTCCCCCGGTGGCAAGCCTTGGGTTATGGGAAATGCGCCCCGTTTCAGGGCAGGTAACGCGCCGCCACTTCTACGATCACATCCGGGATCCGCTTCAGGCTGTAACCCCCGGGGGTTTCGCGCACCGCGTAGATGATCAAACCGCCCGCGATCAATACAGTCAGGGCAGAGGCCCGGGGCGCCCTGCCATCGCTCATCGCGGACATAATGGACGGGATCGACAGGGCCGCGATCAGCAAGCCCAGGGTCAGCGCCAGATCGGGGTCCATATCCCCTCCCTACAGAAAAGTTTCGGAAATCTACTCTGGATCCGAAGAATAAATCAAACGTTCGTCGCAGGGCGCCACCCGCAGAATGTTCGTGCTGCCCGGCACGTTAAAGGGAACACCCGCCGTTACGACGATCAGATCGTCCGACGTGGCATAGCCTTCGGAGCGCGCGGCCTTCACCGCGCTGACAACCGCCAGCTTGAACCGGTCATGCCTGTCGGTCATCACGCAGTTGGTCCCCCAGCTCAGCGCCAGACGCCGGGCCGTGCCCTTCAGCGGGGTCAGCGCGATGATCGGAACGCGGGGGCGTTCGCGCGCGGTCAGCAGGGCGGTCGTACCGCTCTGCGAAAAGCAGCAGATTGCCTTGATGTTCGTTGTCTCGGCGATTTCCCGCGCCGCGGCGACAATGCCGTCCGCCACCGTCATGCGGTCGGCGATGCGGCTGGCTTCGATGATCTGCGTATAGGTGGGGTCCTGCTCGACCTCGCGGGCGACGTTGTCCATCGTGGTGACGGCTTCGACCGGGTAATCGCCGGCGGCGGACTCCGCGCTCAGCATGACCGCATCGGCCCCCTCGTAGATGGCGGTGGCGACGTCCGAAACCTCTGCCCGGGTGGGCATCGGGCTTTCAATCATGGATTCCAGCATCTGCGTGGCCACGATCACCGGCTTGGCCGCCGCGCGGCATCGGCGCACCAGCCGCTTCTGGATCGGCGGGACGTTCTGCACCGGCAGTTCGACCCCCAGATCACCCCGCGCCACCATGATCCCGTCGCTCACCGCGAGGATGTCGTCAAACCGCGCCACCGCGGAGGGCTTTTCGATCTTGGACAGGATCGCCGCACGCCCCTTGGCGAGTTGGCGCGCCTCCTCCACGTCTTCGGGGCGCTGGACAAAACTGAGCGCCAGCCAATCCACGCCCAGATCACAGACGAACTCCAGATCGGCGCGGTCCTTTTCCGACAGGGCGGCCAATGGCAAAACCACGTCCGGCACGTTCACACCCTTCCGGTCGGAAATGACACCGCCGGTCATGACCTCGCAATCGGCGAAGTCCGGCCCACATTCCCGGACCTTCAACCGAATTTTTCCGTCATTGACCAACAAGGTGGATCCCGGTTCCAACGCGGCAAAAATCTCGGGATGGGGCAGGCAGACGCGGTTCGCGTCCCCCTGTTTTTCGTCGAGGTCGAGGCGGAAGGACGCGCCTTCGTCCAGCTGTTCGCTATCTTGCGCGAACACACCCACCCGTAGCTTCGGGCCCTGAAGGTCAGCCAGAATGCCGATAGCCCCGCCGGTTTCCTCTTCGATCTCGCGGATGATGCGGTGTTTGTCACGTATCTCTTCATGGCTGCCATGGCTCATATTCAGCCGGAAGACATCCGCCCCGGCGCTGTGCAGGGCCGCGATCATTTCCCGCGTGGCGGAAGCCGGCCCTAGGGTGGCCACGATCTTTACGTTCCGCATCCGTCTCATGTCATTTCCTCATCAACTTTCATGGCATCCCCGCCCCTGTGCGCGATAGATACCATAGGCGACCGTTAGCGTTAACACAGAGTTTCATTCCGCCCCTAGCTGGCCTAGGGATGCAAGTCAAAGGTTTCACAGATATGAACTATCGACCATACCTTATCGAGGGCGAAACCCGCTCGGGCCGCTGGCTGGTTACCTGCGATCACGCCGCCCCGACCGTTCCCAAGGCCATCGCGAACGGTGACCTCGGCTTGCCTGCCGAAGATATGAACCGGCACATTTCCTACGATCCGGGCGCCGCCGGCACCAGCCGGGCGCTGGGCGACAGGCTGGATGCGCCGGTACTGCTGGGCAATTTTTCCCGGCTTGTCATCGACCCGAACCGGGGCGAGGATGATCCCACGCTTCTGATGAAGCTCTACGACGGGACGATCATTCCGGCAAACCGCAACGCCGACGCCGCGGAACGTGAACGCAGATTGGCGCTCTGCCACCGGCCCTACCACGAAGCCTACGCCCGCCTCGCCGCACGTCCCGCGACCGTGATCCTCGCGATCCACAGTTTCACGCCACAACTGCGGGGTCGCCCGCCCAGACCGTGGCAGATCGGCGTCCTTCACGCGGGCGACGAACGGCTATCGCGCCCGATGCTGGACCTGCTGCGCAGCGAAACCGACCTGACCGTCGGCTACAACGAGCCCTACACCGGCTTCCTGCCCGGCGATTCCATCGACAGGCACGCCCTGCGCCACGGTCGCCCCAATATCCTGATCGAACTGCGCAACGATCTGATTGCCACAAAGGAACAACAGCAGGATTGGGCCGATCTGCTCGTCCCCCTGCTTGAAAGGGTACTGGCCCAAGCCCAGCTTTGACGAAAGAGGAGAGAGACATGTCTACACAACAGGAACACACCCAGCAGGAAATCGAACTTCAGGCCGCCGCCTTCCGCAGGCTTCAGCAGCACCTGATGGAAGACCGCAAAGACGTACAGAACATCGACATGATGAACCTTGCCGGTTTTTGCCGGAACTGCCTGTCCCGCTGGTATCAGGAAGCGGCGGCGGAACGTGGAATCGACATGGGCAAGGACGAAGCGCGCGAATTGTTCTACGGCATGTCCATGGACGAATGGAAAGCCAATTATCAGACCGACGCGGGCGATGCGCAGAAAGAAGCGTTCAAGACCGCCTTCGCCGAAAACGTCGAAAAGAAGGGCTGACTGCGCTTCCTTCGCCCTACAGATTGCTTTTGGCTACACGGCGGCCTTGCGCATTTCTTCGATGTAGATTTCGCGCAGCCGCAGCGCGACGGGGCCGGGCGTACCGTCGCCGAGGTCGACCCCGTCGATTGAAACCACCGGCATGACGAAGGCGCTGGCGGAGGTGGTGAAAGCCTCATCCGCCTGCTGCGCTTCCTCGATGGTGAAACCTCTCTCCTCCACCTGCATCTGCGCTTCGCGGGCGAACCGCAGGATGGCGGCGCGGGTGATGCCGTGCAAAATGTCGTTGCCCAGCTGCCGCGTGATGATGCGGCCATCCTTCACGATATAGGCGTTGTTGGAGGTGCCCTCGGTGACCTGCCCGTCCTCCACCATCCAGGCATCGTCCGCCCCGGCCTTCTTGGCCATCATCTTCCCCATGCTGGGATAGAGCAGCTGTACCGTCTTGATGTCGCGCCGCCCCCAGCGGATATCTTCGATGCTGATGATGCGCGCCCCTTTCCGCGCAGCCGGATTATCCGCGAGCCCCGGTTTGCTCTGGGTAAACAGCACGATGGTGGGTTCCGTTGTGGCCGGGTCGGGGAAGACGAAATCGCGGTCCCCGTCGGAGCCGCGCGTGACCTGCAGATAGACCAACCCCTCGTCAATCTCGTTGAGCCGCACGAGTTCGCGATGCACTTCGAGCAGGTCTTCCTTCGAGATCGGGTTGCGCATCTGCAGCTCATTGAGCGAGCGGCTCAACCGTCGGGCATGCCCGTCAAAATCCACCAGCTTCCCCCCCAGCACGCTGGTCACCTCATAGACGCCGTCGGCCATCAGGAACCCGCGATCGAAGATCGAGATACGCGCCTCCGTCTCGGGCAGGTACTCACCATTCACATAGACCGTTCGCATCTCTCTATCCCCATAATGCCGCCGTCGGGGGATGAACCCCCGCGGCGTCGTAAACCAGTGCTTCGGCGCGGTCTTCGGCCAAGAGCAGCGGCCCGTCAAGATCGACGATCCGCGCAGCTTGCGCGACCAGCACCGCCGGCGCCATCGCCAGTGAAGACCCGACCATGCAGCCGACCATCACGCCGAAGCCCTGCGCCAGCGCCGCCTCGCGCAACGCCAGCGCCTCGGTCAACCCGCCCGTCTTGTCGAGCTTGATGTTGACCACGTCGTATTTCCCGGCGAGCGCGTCCAGACTGGCGCGATCATGGCAGGATTCGTCGGCGCAGACCGGCACCGGGCGATCCATGCCGCGCAGGGCCTCATCCTCCCCGGCAGGAAGGGGCTGCTCCACCAGCGCGACCCCGAGCCGCGCAAGATCGGGCACGAGACGGGCGTAAATCTCAGCACTCCACCCCTCGTTGGCATCCACGATAAGCGTTGCATTCGGCGCGCCCCGTCGCACCGCTTCGAGCCGCCCCATGTCATCGGGCGTACCCAGCTTGATCTTCAGCAGACCGCGATGGGCATGTTTTGCCGCCTGCGCCCGCATGGCATCGGGCGTGTCGAGCGACAGGGTAAACGCCGTCTGAAGTGGCGCTGGGGCGGCCAGTCCGGCCAGCTCCCAAACCCTGCGCCCCGCCGCCTTCGCTTCGAGATCCCAGAGCGCGCAATCCACCGCATTGCGCGCGGCTCCGGTGGCAAGCCTGTCGGCCAGCGTTGCGCGGGTCAGACCCTTGATATCAAGCGCTTCGATCTGCGCCGTCACCGACTCCAGCGTTTCGCCATAGCGGGCATAGGGCACGCATTCACCCTGACCCCAATGAGGCCCATCCGTCACGGTGACAGTCAGAACCTGCGCTTCGGTCCGCGAACCGCGACTGATGGTGAACACCTCGGCCAGCCTGAAGGTATCGCGCGTGACATCAATCTTCATCGGATTGCTCCCTGCCTCGTATGTAGGGCAACCCCTTCACCCTTTCGGAAATACTCCCCCCGGAGGGGCCATCAGAGGCCATCCAGAGCCTCCGCCAGCCGCGATGCCCCCTGCCGGAACGGATCGACCGACGGGAGGCCCATACGCTCTTCGACCCGGGTGAGATAGGCCTCCGCCTCGGCTTCTTCCATATGTTGTGTATTGATGGAAATCCCGATCACCTCGCAGTCGGGGTTCGCGACCCTTGCAAGCGGCAGCGCGGTATCGCGGAGGGTCTCCAGTGTCGGCAATTCGTAATCCGGGAGCCCGCGCATGTGCTGGCGGGTGGGCTCATGGCACAGGATCAGCGCATCCGGTTGACCGCCGTGGATCAACGCAAGCGTCACCCCGGAATAGGAGACATGGAACAGGCTGCCCTGCCCTTCGATGATATCCCAATGATCCTCGTCGTTGTCGGGCGTCAGATACTCGATCGAACCCGCCATGAAATCCGCCACCACCGCGTCGAGCGGCACGCCTTCTCCGGTGATCAGGATGCCGGTCTGCCCCGTGGCCCGGAACGTGCTTTTCATACCTCTTTCCCGCATCGCATCATCAAGCGCGAGTGCCGTGTACATCTTGCCGACCGAGCAATCGGTGCCGACCGCCAGAACACGCTTGCCGCGCCGCTTCTTCCCGTCGGCAATAGGATACTGGACGCTGGGCACACGCACGTCATGCAGCGTGCCGCCCGACGCCCGCGCGGCTTTCACAAGGCTTTCTTCATCGCCCAGAAGATTGTGCAATCCGGATGCAAGGTCGTATCCCATCTTCAGCGCCTCGATGAGCACGTCCTTCCACGCCGCACTGATGACCCCGCCCCGGTTGGCGACGCCGATCACCAGCGTCCGTGCACCGGCGTCACGGGCTTCGGCCAGGGTCATGTCCGTCAGCCCCAAGTCCGCCTTGCACCCCGGCAGCCGGTACTGACCCACCGCGTTTTCCGGGCGCCAGTCCTTGATGCCCTGCGCCACCTTGGCGCTCAGCGAATCCGGGGCATCGCCAAGAAACAGAAGATAGGGTGTCTGGATCATCGTAGGTCTCCCGGTCGCGCTTTGGCGGGACTATTACGCAAGCCGCCCGCGCATTCGACGTAAAAATGGCGAGGATAATCATTTTGTTCGCCCTGCGGGGCCCGCCACCGCCTTCGGCGCATGCTGCACCTGCGAAATGCGGCTTGCGAGCGGGCGCGCAATTTAATACCAGTTTGCCGAAAGCGATCCGCAACAAAATTACCCGAGGTCCCCATGAGTTTCCGCATCCAGCCCACCGCCCCGGCCCGTCCGAACCGCTGCCAGTTGTTTGGCCCCGGCTCGCGGCCCGCGATTTTCGAGAAGATGGCGTCTTCACAGGCGGATGTGATTAACCTCGACCTCGAAGACAGCGTCGCCCCGTCCGACAAGGACAGCGCACGCGCCAATATCATCGAAGCCATCGGTGCGCTCGACTGGGGCAACAAAACCCTGTCCGTCCGTATCAACGGGCTGGATACGCCCTATTGGTACCGGGACGTGGTGGACCTGCTGGAGCAGGCGGATGAGCGGCTTGACCAGATCATGATCCCCAAGGTGGGCTGTGCCGCGGATGTCTATGCCGTGGATGCGCTTGCCACTGCCGTGGAAACCGCGAAGGGCCGCAAGAAGAAGATCGCCTTCGAAGTCATCATCGAATCGGCTGCCGGCATCGCCCATGTGGAAGAGATCGCCGCCAGTTCCCCCCGCCTGCAGGCGATGAGCCTCGGCGCCGCCGATTTCGCGGCCTCCATGGGGATGCAAACGACCGGGATCGGCGGAACGCAGGAAAACTACTACATGCTGCAGGAGGGCCAGAAGCACTGGTCCGACCCGTGGCACTGGGCACAGGCCGCCATCGTTGCAGCCTGCCGCACGCACGGCGTTCTGCCTGTGGACGGCCCCTTTGGCGACTTTTCCGACGATGACGGCTTCCGCGCGCAGGCGCGCCGCTCCGCCACGCTGGGGATGGTGGGCAAATGGGCCATCCACCCCAAACAGGTCGCCATCGCGAACGAGGTCTTCACCCCCTCCGAAGAGGCCGTGGCCGAAGCCCGCGCAATCCTCGATGCTATGGAAAAGGCCACGCAAGGCGGTGAAGGCGCGGCTGTCTACAAGGGACGGCTCGTTGATATCGCCAGCATCAAGCAGGCCGAAGTCATCGTGCGCCAGTCCGAAATGATCGCAAAGGGCTGAACGCCGCGACCGCGTGGGTGACGGGCCGGGCCCGCCCCGCAGGCCATCTGCTGCCGCCCCCCGCCGGGCGGCAGCACCGCGCGCCACGTTGCAAAGCCGGTGAATGACGGCCATATATCTGCGCAACGCAAACGGAGCGCAGCATGACCCAGTATCTCGATTTCGAAAAACCCCTCGCAGAGATCGAAGGCAAGGCCGAAGAACTGCGTGCGCTGGCACGCGACAACGAGGATATGGACGTCTCCTCCGAAGCGAAGGCGCTGGATGCCAAGGCGGCGAGCTTGCTGGACGATCTGTACAAGTCCCTGACGCCCTGGCGCAAATGCCAGGTGGCGCGGCACCCCGAACGGCCTCACTGCAAGAACTACATCGACGCGCTTTTCACCGAATACACCTCCCTCGCGGGGGACAGGAACTTTGCCGACGACCACGCCGTCATGGGCGGCCTTGCCCGGTTCCGCGATCGGCCGGTCATGGTGATCGGCCATGAAAAGGGGAACGATACCAAATCCCGCATCGAGCGGAATTTCGGCATGGCCCGGCCCGAAGGCTATCGCAAGGCGGTCCGCCTGATGGACCTTGCCGGGCGTTTCGGCCTGCCCGTTGTCACCCTGATCGACACACCGGGCGCCTATCCCGGCAAGGGCGCCGAGGAGCGGGGCCAGTCCGAAGCCATCGCCCGCGCGACTGAAAAATGCCTGCAGATCGGCGTGCCGCTGGTCAGCGTGGTCATCGGCGAAGGCGGCTCCGGCGGGGCCGTAGCCTTTGCCACCGCCAACCGCGTCGCCATGCTGGAACATTCGGTCTATTCGGTCATCAGCCCCGAAGGCTGCGCCTCCATCCTTTGGAAGGACGCAGAGAAAATGCGCGAAGCCGCCGAAGCCCTGCGGCTGACCGCCCAGGACCTCAAGGCGCTGGGTGTCGCGGACCGCATCATTTCCGAGCCGAAGGGCGGCGCGCATCGTAACCCGCGGGCGGCCATCATGTCCGTCGGTGATGCCATCGCCGAGATGCTGAAGGAACTGGAGGGCAAGAACGGCCCTGCCCTGATCGAAGACCGGCGCAGCAAATACCTCGACATGGGCAGCAAGGGTCTGGCTGCCTGACCCGGCAATTCAGCCCGCCAGCATCCTCAAACCTTGTGTCACGTCCGAACGGACGGCCAGCCGTAGACCGGGTTCATCGCCCGCCCGCAGCGCGGCTATGATCAGCCGGTGAAACTGCGGCGGGTCCGTCCGCCGCAACTTTCCATAAAGCGCCCGCATCGTCGGCCCGAGTTGCAGCCAGACCGTTTCCGCCATGGCGAGCATCGCAGGGGCCTGCGCGCGCAGATAGAGGGTGCGGTGAAATTCGAGGTTTGCGCGGATATAGCTCACCGCGTCGCGGTGGGCGACGGCCTCTGCCACGGTGCCGTTGATCGTCTGCAACCGTTCGATCAGGGCCATATGCGCGCGCGGCAGGGCGCGGCTGGCCAGTTCCACTTCGATCAGGGCGCGCAGGGCGGCAAGTTCCTCGATCCGTTCGTTGCCCAGTTCGGGGGTGGAGATTCGCCCCGAAACAGACATGGTGAGCGCCCCCTCCGCAGACAGGCGTCTCACCGCTTCGCGGGCGGGCGTCATGGACACCCCGTATTCGCGCCCTATGCCGCGCAGGGTCAGCGCATGCCCGGGCGGCAAATCGCCGTACATGATACGGCTGCGCAACTGGCGGTACAGCCGGTCATGGGTCGCGAGGTTGGAATCGTTCGGCCGCGGAGCAAGGGTCATGAATCCGTTGTGATCACATCAGGCCCCTGCGTCAATCGCGGCGAACCGCCAGCTGGCCGACGTCGGAAATACGGAAAACGCGAAACCGGTTCAGAATCGATAGCGATGCAGGTCCGCGCCATGTTCGCGCAGCCAGTTCCGGTACGGACGGTGATCACCGTGGATCCGCTGAACCACCTGCCAGAAGGCGGGCGAGTGGTTCATCTCCTCCAGATGCGCGATCTCATGCGCCGCGACGTAACGCAGCACCTCGGGCGGGGACATGATCAGCCGCCAGGAAAACATCAGCCCTCCATCGCTGGTGCAAGACCCCCAGCGCGAACGCGTGTCGCGCAGTGTGATCCTGTCGAAAGGCCGGCCAAGGCGATCGGCATATTCATCACAGGCCGCCGCCAGCCGGTCCCGCGCCAGCCCTTTAAGCTGAACGAGCAACTTGCGCCCGACCGTCTCCGCCGGGCCCGGCACGGCGATACCGTCCGCCGTCCAGCCTACAGAACGGCCCCCGCCCGGCACCACCGGCAAGATTCGCCCCTCAAC
>NZ_LWGH01000444.1:0-5582 GCF_001635395.1 Sulfitobacter sp. HI0129
TCAGGCCGGCGCCCAGGAGTTGTCTGCGATTGATCATTCGTCTTCTCCTTCGTCATTTGCTCCGACCTCGACCGACCCGCCCCAGATCGCGGCGGTCACATCGGTTTCGGCCAACCAGTAGTCACGTTTGGCTTCGGCAGCGTCGAGCTCCGCTTCCAGCCCATCGCGGGCATCCTCCAACAATTCGAAGGTGGAGCTGATCATACCGCTGTAGGACTTCAGCGCTTCGGCATCGATCGTGCGCCGCAGCGGCAGCACCACATCGCGCCAGTGGCGCGCGACATCATGTTTGCCGGTCACGGCCTTGTGGGCCGCACGGGCTTCGGCCCGGGCATTCACCGCCGATTGCGCCAGCATGTTGGCGGCCCGCAGATATTCGAGCGAGCCGCGCCGCGAGATGAGCTTGCCCGTGTCGTAGAGCGGTATCTCGAACTCCACGTCGATGACGGGGGTCACTTCGACACCCGAGGTGCCGTTTTCCTGCTCCACGCCAAGGCCCGCTGCCGCGGTGATGTCGGAAACCGAACGTGTCTGCCCCGTCAGCCTGTAATCCGCGGCAATGGCTTCCAGTTCAAGCCGCCCCGCCGCGAGGTCGACCCGGTTCTGCAGGGCGAGCCTTTCGATATCGGACCGGGAGCGTGAACGCGCCGGCAACCGGGGAAGCGCGTCGGGCACGTAGAATGTGACCTGACCCAGCGGGATACCCATCAGCCGGGCCAGCCGTTCTTTCGCCAGTTGCGCTTCGAGCTTGGCATCGGCGCGCTCTGCCGCGACTTCGGCGTTGAATGCGTGTTCACGCGCCTGATCCGCCGCGTTGAGCGCCCCGGTACGCCCGAGTTCGGTCGCCAGTTCAGAGGCCGCATCGGCAGCGTTCTGGGTGCGCGCGATCAATGCCGCGGCTTCGAAGGCCCCGACCGCTTCGATCCATGCGCGGCGCGTTTCCACGGCGAGCGCGATCGTCTCTCCCGCAGCGGCCAGTTGTGCCTGCTGGAACCGCAGTTCCGCCACCCGGGTACGGGGTTTCGCCGTCGCCGCGTCGAGCACCGCCGTAAGCAGGGTCGCTTCGAGCGTGCGGGTCACATCACCCGCAAAGCCCGAAACCGACACGCCGATGGTGGGAATGGGGCCGAGTGCGGCTTCCCAGACATCGGCGGCGGACAGACCCAGTTCCGCATAGGCCGCCTGCAAGCCGCGATTGTTGAGCAGTGCGGCTTGCACGGCGGTATCCGCCGAAATTGTCTTGCCTTCGACAAGCGCTCTTGTCTGCAATTCCGCACGCGCGATGGCCGCGGGGGTCTGGTGCCAGGCGGGTTTACTGGCCAGCGCCTTGACACCGCGTTCGGAAACCGAGGCAAAACCGGCACCCGGGGCGCTGACCCTGCCGATCGTGGCGGTATCGGCGCAGGCGGCCAGCACGGCAAAGGCCGCAACGGAGGAAACGAGTCTTTTCTTCATCTCAATGTCCCTTTTGCGTGTCGTTCAGGCTGCGCCAGTCGTCGGGCTGGACCACCCGGTAGCCTTGGTATTCAACCGAAGGTCCGGACTGCAGGTGTGAGGTCGCAAGGACAGGGCTGGACGTCTCTACGCCCAGGGGGAGTGGCTCAAGCGGCGAACAGGCCGCAATCGCCAGCGGCACCAAAGCCGCTACTGCAATTTTCATCAGGGGTATTCCACTATAGGAGGTGTTCCAACGGCGACAGGATCGTCGCCACGATCGGAAACGTCAGCCGCGTGGGGGCCTCAGCAGACCCTCGGGCCCTTGTATGAGGATTATTCCACCATCGGCCATGCGGTAGCCATCGGATAGCACCACGCCTTCTGGAACGGTATTGAAGTCACCGAAATCGGTGGCCAAGACGCAGGCATGAGCCTTGCAATTGCCGCAAATATGCGCACCGGAGCGCGCCATATCAGAAGCGTCATCCGTAGTTACATCCACCGAGGGCATCTGAACGGCACCGCTGTGGGGACGCAATTCACAGTCGATCATTACCGTCGCATTCGACGGTGATGCCAGAATGGCCAACACGACAAACGCCGTGACGCACAATCCACAAACTGTTTTTGCGAAGGTTCTCATGAGGACGGAATTAATGCCGCAAACCTGACTTTCACAAGTATCAGATTGTATCAAAGCGGCTCAAGCTGCCCATTCCAAGAATAGATAAAGAACTATTGTGCATAAAATTTCTTGGGTACAATATAAATAACTGATTTCGCTCTAAAAAACGTTATCGTGAGATACGCGTGAGTTCTTGCCGCGTGGGCGGTTTGCCGCATCCGCCCTATGCCCCTGCGTCCTGCAATATGCCCAGAATCTCCGCCTTGGTCAGTTCGACCGGATTGGCCTTCGTGGAAGACGCCGCCATGGCTGCCTCGGCGACAGAGGCGAAGGCGGCGGAAGGCGCGCCCAAATCGCTGAGGCTCGGGAAATCCTGCTTGGCCAGAAAGGACCGCAGCGCACCGATGCCGTCAGCGCCTTCTGCTCCCAGCCCATCGGCGAGCCAGCCCGCGACGTCGGAAATCCGCCCGCCGTCCCTGCCCCGGTCCTCCATGGCCTCACGGTTGACGGCAAGGGCATCCGCCAGAAGCCGCCCACAGATCGCCCCATGCGCCCCGCCCCGGCCCCCGATGACCGATGCCAGCCCATGCACGATGCCCAGCCCGGAGTTGGCCAGCGCGAGACCGCTGAGATAGCTCGCCCGCGCCATCGTATCGCGCGCGGCGGGGCATTCCCCCTGCGTGAGCCGTTTCAGGGCGCGAATGGCATCCGGCAAGGTATCGCGGCAGAGCGCGTCGGTGACCGGGTTGGCCCGGTTGCACAGGTAGCTTTCGGCAAGCTGGGTGATGGCGTCGAGCCCGCTCGCCAGTGTGAGCGCCATGGGAGCATCGTCCGTCAGGGCCGGATCGACGATGGCCAGCGTGGGCACCAAGCGCGTGTCCCGCAGGCTGACCTTCAGCCCCCGCTCCGGCACGCCCAGCACCGCGTTCCGGGTCGCTTCGGCGCCCGTGCCAGAGGTCGTCGGGACGGCGGCGAAGGGCAGCGGGGGTTCCAGCACCTCGGCGGGTTGCCCGTCGAGCCCCAGATAATCGGCAGGATCGCCCGGGCTGGGGCAGAGACCGGCAAGCGCCTTGCCCAGATCGATTGTGGCACCCCCGCCGACGGCGAGGATACAGTCCGCGCCGAACGCGCGGGCCTGCTGCCGCGCGTCGCGTACCTGGTCAAGGGTGGGCTCGCCCGAGGAATGGATCACCTCAAGTGCGAGACCCGATGCTTCCAGCTCCGCGCGCAGATCGTCGACCCAAGGAACGGAGCGTCCGCGCACCAGCACCATCCGGCGGCCCAGCTGCCCCGCCAGTTCAGCGGTACGATGGCGGCAGTCACGTCCGAAAAGGGTGCGCGCCGGCGACGTCAGGGCAAAGGGCTCCATCGGTCAGAAGCGCATGGTGGCATCGACGGCCCGCCCCCAGGCCGCATATTTGCGCGCGCGGGTGTCGTCATCCATCTGCGGCTCGAAGCAACGTTCCAGCGCCCATGTCTTGGCGAATTCCTCCTGATCCGGGCAAACCCCGGCCCGGTATCCCGCCAGCCACGCGGCGCCCATCGCGGTTGTTTCCAGAACCTTCGGCCGGTCGACGCGTGCCCCGATGATGTCAGACAGGAACTGCATGGCGAAGTCAGAGGCGCTCATGCCGCCGTCTACCCGCAGCGTCGCGGTGGAAGAGATATCCCGTAGCGTCGCGCCGCCGCCGGTGCCGCCCGCCAGACCTTCCCGCTCACAATCCGCCTGCATCGCCTGAAGCAGATCGCAGGTCTGGTAGCCCACGCTTTCCAGCGCTGCCCGGGCAAACTCCTCGGGGCCGGAATTGCGGCTCAGCCCAAAGATGGCACCCCGGCATTCGGCGTTCCAATAGGGTGCCCCCAACCCGGTAAAGGCCGGGACCAGAACAACGTTCTGCGTCGGGTCCGACCGCTCGGCGAGCGGTTGCGTCTCTTTCGCCTCACGGATGATCTTCAGCCCGTCGCGCAGCCATTGCACCACCGCCCCGGCGATGAAGATCGATCCCTCAAGCGCGTAGGTCGGTTTGCCATCCAACTGGTAGGCAATGGTAGTGAGCAGCCGGTTCTGCGACGTGACGGGCGTATCGCCGGTGTTCATCAGCGCAAAGCAGCCGGTCCCGTAGGTCGATTTCAGCATGCCCGGTTTGAAGCAGGCCTGCCCGACGGTCGCGGCCTGCTGATCCCCGGCGATGCCGCGGATCGGGATGGGGCGACCGAAAAGATCGGGGCGCGTCTCGCCGAAGTCGGCGGCGCTGTCGCGCACCTCGGGCAGGATCGCGGGCGGTATCCCCAGTTTGTCGCAGATCGTGCGGCTCCAGCGGCCCTTGCGGATGTCATAGAGCATGGTGCGCGCCGCGTTTGTGGCATCCGTCGCATGGACGGCACCACCGGTAAGGTTCCAGACCAGCCAACTGTCCACCGTACCGAAGGCGAGTTTGCCCGCCTCGGCCTTTTCGCGCGCGCCCTCGGCGTGCTCCAGCAGCCAGGCGAGCTTGGTGGCACTGAAATAGGGATCGAGCAGCAGGCCGGTCCGGGCGGTCACGGTCTCCTCGAAGCCTTCGTCCTTCAGCTTGCGGCAGAGGGCCGATGTACGCCGGTCCTGCCAAACGATCGCGTTGTGAATGGGTCGGCCCGTTTCACGGTCCCAGACGATCGTGGTCTCGCGCTGGTTGGTGATGCCGATGGCGGCAATGCCCTCCGCGCGCCCGCCCGCCTTTTCGATGGCGGCACGGCAGGTCGCGGCGGTGGTGGACCACAGGTCAGCCGGGTCATGCTCCACCCAGCCGCTGTCGGGATAAATCTGCGGAAATTCTTCCTGCGCCGATGCGATGGCGTTCAACCCTTGATCGAACAGCACGGCACGGCTGGATGTGGTCCCCTGGTCGATGGCCAGAATATGCGTCATGGATCACCTCGCTTCTGAGGGATGTTTATGGGCCGTCCGGCCCGTGCAGTTCAAGCGGGGTATCCCGTGGAATGACCGGGGCCCACAGGGGGCCCCGGTCGCAGACAGGGCTTACTGCCAGGACTGGATCAGTTCGTCATAGCTGACCGTCTTGGGTTCCTCGTCTTCGTTCTCGAGCTTCGGATAGGGCGCGCCTTCCTGGGCGAACCAGTGCTCCGCGTCCATTTCCTCGTTCAGCTTGGGACCGATATCGCCCTGAATACCGGCACGCTCCAGACGCTCCAGCACCTTTTCCTGATCGGCGCAGAGTGCATCCAGCGCTTCCTGGGGTGTCTTCGCACCGGACATGGCGTCGCCGATGTTCTGCCACCACAGTTGCGCCAGCTTCGGATAGTCCGGAACGTTGGTGCCGGTGGGCGACCACGCAACGCGCGCAGGTGAACGGTAGAACTCCACCAGACCGCCCAGCTTGTCCGCACGCTCGGTAAAGCTGTCATGCTGCACCGTGGACTCGCGGATGAAGGTCAGGCCGACGTGGGACTTCTTCACATCCACCGTCTTGGAGGTGACGAACTGCGCGTAGAGCCATGCGGCCTTGGCGCGATCCACCGGGGT
>NZ_LWGH01000445.1:0-3835 GCF_001635395.1 Sulfitobacter sp. HI0129
TTTGTAACGCTACCGACGCACCAGGCATTCTCGGCCTCCCTAGGTCGGGCATGGCGCTTATCTGCCGGTGTGTCCTCGAGGCGGACGAAGCTGCGACGGCTCGGAGCAAACGAACGCTCATGCCGCCCCCCTGACCAGCCAGTCATTGGCATAGACGTTCACATGATCCCGCTCGAAGGTGACACGGTTCATGTCGGCGCTGATCCGGTCGTCCTCGCCCGCGATGATGTTGATGTCGTTCCCGAAGAATTCGGCGCGGATGATCTTGTGGCGGCCCACGTCCTCCACCCGGCGCACCTTCACGGGCAGTCCCTCGCTCTGGGAAAGGCGGACGTATTCGGGCCGCACGCCGATCTCAACCTTGCCATCTAGCGGTTTGTAGCCTTGCGAAAGCTCCACATAGGAGCCGTCCACATAGGCGCGGTTGCCGTCGATCTTCGCGGGGATCACGTTCATGCCCGGCGAGCCGATGAAATAGCCCACGAAGGTATGTTCGGGCCGCTCGAAAAGCTCCTCCGGCGTGCCGATCTGCACCACGCGGCCATCGTACATCACGACCACCTTGTCGGCGAAGGTCAGCGCCTCGGTCTGGTCATGGGTGACATAGATCATCGTATGGCCGAAATCGTGGTGCAGCTTCTTGAGCTGGGTGCGCAGTTCCCACTTCATATGCGGATCGATCACGGTGAGGGGCTCGTCGAAGAGCAGCGCGTTCACGTCCTTGCGCACCATGCCCCGGCCGAGGCTGATCTTTTGCTTGGCATCCGCCGTGAGGCCGCGCGCCTTGCGGTTCAGCATGTCCTCCATGCCGATCATCCGCGCGATCTCCTGCACGCGGGTGGCGACGTAGGATTCGTCCCGGCCCCGGTTGCGCAGCGGAAAGGCGAGGTTATCGCGCACCGTCATCGTGTCGTAGACCACCGGAAACTGGAAGACCTGGGCGATGTTGCGCTCCGCCGTCGGCGCATGGGTCACGTCCTGCCCGTCGAAAAGAACCCGCCCCTGACTGGGCTGCAGAAGCCCCGAGATGATGTTGAGCAAGGTGGATTTGCCGCACCCGGAGGAGCCGAGCAGGGCATAGGCCGCGCCATCGTCCCAAACGTGGTTCAACTCCTTCAGGGCAAAGTCATCCTCTCCCGTCGGGTTGGGCAGGTAGGAATGGGCGAGGTTGTCGAGTGTGATCTTGGCCATCTGTCAGTTCCCCTTCAGGCCGCCAGCGCATAGGCGGCTGGTGCGACCAACTTGCCGTCTTCGCTGAAGATGTAGACATGGCGCGGATCTAGCCAGACGGTCAGCGCCTCGCCGAGGGCAAGGTCATGCACCCCATGCACCAGCCCGACCCAGCGATCCCCGTGATGATCGAGATGCACGAAGGTTTCCGACCCGGTCAGTTCCGTCACCTGCAGCGTCGTGGCGAATTCCAGCGCGTCACCCGCATGCTGCCCGATTTCCAGATGATTGGGCCGGAAGCCCGCCTGGTAGCGACCATCGGCCAATTCGGCGAGCTTGCCCTGCGCGGGGGCGCTTTGCCCCTTGCCGAACATGATCCGGTTACCCGTCTTGGAGATCTGGAGGAAATTCATCGGTGGGTCGCTGAAGACGCGGGCGGTCGTGGCGTCGACCGGCTGGCGGTAGACCTCCGGCGTAGGCCCGAACTGCGTGACCTTCCCCTCCCAGAGGGTTGCGGTCTTGCCGCCCAGCAGCAGGGCCTCTTCGGGTTCCGTGGTGGCGTAGACGAAAATCGCGCCCGAGGCTTCGAAGATCTTCGGGATCTCGACGCGCAACTCCTCCCGCAGCTTGTAGTCAAGATTGGCGAGCGGCTCATCCAGCAACACAAGGCCTGCGTTCTTGACCAGGGCCCGCGCCAATGCGCAGCGCTGCTGCTGCCCGCCCGAGAGTTCAAGCGGCTTGCGATCCAGCATCGGGGTCAGCTGCATCAGATCCGCCGCTTCACGCACACGGCGATCAATCTCGGCCTTGCTCTCGCCCATCAGGCGGATGGGCGAGGCGATGTTGTCATAGACCGTCATGGAGGGGTAGTTGATGAACTGCTGATAGACCATGGCGACCTTGCGGTCCTGCACCCGCTGCCCGGTCACGTCCTGACCCTGCCAGAAAATCTGCCCGGTGGCGGGCACGTCCAGCCCGGCCATCAGCCGCATGAGAGAGGTCTTGCCCGATGTGGTCGGCCCCAGCAGGACGTTCATCGTCCCCTGCTCCAGCGTGAGGTCGGTGGGATATATGTGGGTCTGCCCTTCGACAGTCTTTGACACGCCCCTGAGTTCCAGCGTCATCGGTTCTCCTCCTATTCCGCGGCGGCGGGGGTGCTTCCCGCGCGTTGAGCCATCCAGTCGGCCAGGGTTTGCGCCTGCTTCGCGCTGAGGCGAAGACCCAGCTTGCTGCGCCGCCACAGGATGTCTTCGGCGGTGCGGGCATATTCCCGTTGCATCAGCCAGATCACTTCGGCCTCCGTCAGCGTCGCTCCGAAATCACGGCCCAGATCGCGCGCCTCCCCGGCGCCGCTCAGGACTTTCCGCGCTTCGGTCCCATAGGCCCGCACCAAGCGGCGCGCCCAGAACTGATCGAGGAAAGGATGCGCCTCTTGCAGCTCTTGCACAAGATTTTCCACGCCATCGACGGGGAAGTCCCCGCCCGGAAGCGGCACACCGGCTGTCCAGGAACCTTTCGCGACCGTCAGATGTTTGCCGATCTTCTCCAGCGCGCTGTCGGCCAGCCGCCGGTATGTGGTGATCTTGCCGCCGAATATGTTCAGCACAGGCGCACCGCCCGCGGCGTCGATCTTCAGCGTGTAGTCCCGTGTCGCCGCCGTGGCGCTGCTGGCCCCGTCATCATAGAGCGGCCGCACCCCGGAATAGGTATGCACGACGTCATCCGTGGTCAGTTGTCGCTTGAAATACTGGTTGGCGAAATCGATCAGATAGGCCTGTTCTTCCGGGGTACATTCAGGTTTCCGGCCGGGGGCGCTATGCTCGACATCGGTCGTGCCGATCAGGGTAAAATCGGTTTCATAGGGTATGGCGAAGATGATCCGCCCGTCCGTGCCCTGGAAGAAATAGCATTTGTCATGATCGTAGAGCCTGCGGGTCACGATATGGCTGCCCCGCACCAGCCGAACGCCTTCGCGGGAATTCAGGCGGATACGCGTCTGGATGATGTCACCGACCCATGGGCCGCCCGCGTTAACGAGCATCCGGGCCCGGTACACCTCTGTTTCGTTTTCGCTATTGCGCGTTTCGATCCGCCAGTGATCGCCTTCGCGCGCCGCGCTGATGACTTCCGTCCGGGTCAGGATACGCGCCCCGCGCGCTTCGGCGTCCCGGGCGTTGAGCACGACGAGCCGCGCATCCTCCACCCAGCAGTCGGAATATTCGAAAGCCTTTTCGAACCGCTCCTGCAGGGGCGCGCCCTCTGGCGTGCTGCGCAGGTCCACCGTGGAGGTCGGCGGCAGGATCTTCCGCCCGCCGAGATTGTCGTAGAGAAACAGGCCAAGACGAATGAGCCACGCGGGCCTGCGCCCCTTCATCCAAGGCATGAACAGGTTGAGCAATTTGGACGTGGGTGTATCCGTTTCGAAACGCATATCTTCATGATATGGAAGGACGAATCGGCGCGGCCAACTGATATGCGGCATCGCCTTCAGCAAAACCTCACGCTCGATCAGCGCCTCACGCACAAGGCGGAATTCGAAGTATTCCAGATACCGCAGACCGCCATGAAAGAGCTTGGTCGATGCTGAAGACGTGGCCGAGGCCAGATCGTTCATTTCCGCCAGCGTGACAGACAGGCCGCGACCCGCTGCATCCCGCGCGATGCC
>NZ_LWGH01000446.1:0-4014 GCF_001635395.1 Sulfitobacter sp. HI0129
GCTTTGGTCTTTCCCGGCTGATCGAGGATCTGGGCCACTTCTACGGCCCGCGCACCGGCCCCGCCAATAAAGGGAGCACCCCGTTATGCTGACGATCACCCCAATCGGTTCCTGCCGCATCGCGACGCCCCTGCGACTGGGCCGCCAAGAACTGGGCTACGCCATCAATGGCGGCAGGCTTTACGGATATTCCCATTCCGCCTCCGAAGCGGTGCAGCAGATGCGCTACCTCAAAGGCGAATATACCCCCTCGACGGAGGTATGGCCGCTGATCGCCCCCGGCACGCCCTTGGCGGTCAAGAACGCCGAGAGCCACCAAGAAAGTGATATCTACGTGGTCGAGGTTTCTTCCGCCAAGACTTTCGCGCTGGACGGCGAATTCGTGCAGTTGAACTACCTGCGCCGCCATTTCGCCGACTTCTTCGCGGATGTTCCGCGCACGCTCGCCTATATGCGCCTCTGCCGGGCGCGTGACCGGATGGCCATGCGCGATTTCCTCGGCGACGTTTGGGGGGCGACGGCACGCCAGCGCAAAGAGGCCGCCGTGCTGGAACGGATCGAACTGCAGTTCTGCGATGCCGGGATGCTGGAGCGTGACCTTGCACAACTGAAGGACGGGCTTGGCAGACTGCTCATCGTGTCGCATGTGGATGCGAAATTGCCCAATGGGCAGAGCCTGAACGGCCGCGATGTCTTTATCCGGCAGGTGTGCGAAGTGGCGCGGCGGCTCGATCTGCCCCTATGCGATCCGACGCAGGCGATGCGGCGCATGGGTCAGGGACGGGCCATCGCGGACGAAAGCAGTGGTCTTGCCCATTACACCGAAGTTTTTGCCCGCGCATTGGTACATGAATGGTTCCGCGACTGGTTTCGGCCCATGACGCAGGACGCGATGCTGCACGACCCGGCGTGATTTGTGGCCCTGATTGTGCCGCTTGGCGGACGGGGGCCGACCTGTCGAAGGTCAGATATGGCGACTATCGCGAGGTTCGCTGCCGGCCCGGATGCTGACGGCCGAAGACCGCCAGAGAACACTACCTATCAATCGACACGGCCCGCGCGCAGCAGTTTTGCAACGCCGAAGGCCGTGGCCAGCGTCACGAAACACAAAAGGGCGATCCGCAGAAGGTTCGGGTCCGTCGCCACGGCGGCGGTGCGTGGGGGGACGACGATCTGGAACTGGCTGCGGCCCAGTTCGGCTTCCTTTCTGGCCTGTGACAAGGCTGCAAGCGCCCCTGAGAGTGTCTCCTGCGCAATCTCCACCCTCAGCGTTGCAAGTTCATGTTCCAGCAACAGGGCATTGAGCGGCGAGGTGCCGTTCGCGCTTTCGAAAAGCTGTCGGCGCAGGTCGGTGATCCTTTGGGTCAGCCGCGATTCCAGTTCGCGCAGTCGCCCCACTGCGTAGTTCTGACTTCGGTTCGCAACCTCCAGCGTCGCGATTTTCGAACGTGTTTCCTCCACCTCCGTCCGCAGCTGCCCGACCGACGCATAGATCGCATCGACCCGGGTTCTCGGATCCGCTTCGCCGCTGTCGATCTGAAGCTGCGTGAGCGCCCGCTGCGCCTGCAGAAGTTCGCGCCGCGCATCTGCCGCCGCCGTTTCGGACTGGGCCACGCGGCGGGCGAAAAGCTCTTGCGACAGCGCATTTATGTGCTGCCCCAAGAGCACCAGCACCTGGTCGGACGTGATGCGCGCCTGTTCGGGCGAGACATCGCTGACATGGATGGTGAGCAGACCGCTCTGAATATCCACCGCGGCGCGCAGGAAACGCGCCATCATGTCCAGCCGGTCCAGCCCCAGCACCGGATAGGACCGCGCGCGGCGCAGCGGGTCCATCTGCGGCCCCGACAGCCGGGTCACGAAACCGGTATCATCCTCCAGCTTCGTGAGCAGCGCGCGCGACCGAAGGTATTCATGCGCCATGAAGGTCTTTTCAAGGCTGGGGCCCGCCGCCAACCCCCCGGTGAATATTCCACTGTTGCCCGCCTGTTCCTGTGGCGCCGCCGATGAAATCGCGGTGACGGAGCGTGCTTCGAACAGCGGTGTGGCAATCCGCGCCATATAAAGAGTGATCAGCAGCGTCGGCAGCACGACGAAGACTGCAAAGGCGGCCAGCGTCCGCCCCCGGCGCATGCGCGCACGGCGCAAAAGGTGCGCGCGCTCCGCCTCGATCTCTCGCGGATCGGGCAGCAGGCGTGCCGCTTCTTCCTGTCGGCGCAGTTCCGCGGCGCGGGCTTCCTCCTGCCTTTGGCGGATGCGTTCCTGCCGCTCCCGCTCCCCCACGGCCTGTCGTTCCGCCCGCCAGTTGGCGATACGTTCTTCCTCCGCGACCTCCCTCATTTCGCCCATTGCAGCCGGACTCCCTTGTCAGATGTTCTGATGCTGCGTTCTTTTGGTTAACGGGGCGTGAACACAGGTAAACAAGACATGTCACAATCCCGCCTCAGCGGCGGCCACCCTCTCTTGGAACACCGGGGCGCGCCGTCCGTTATGGTTGTACCGGTCCCGGGCGATCCCGGACCAACAGAACGAAGGAAAGAGCCATGCAGACCGAAGACATTGACGGAAAAACACTGGAGACATGGACCCCGGAAGAGGTCGCGACCGCCATGAAGAAGGGCGAAATCGTGCTGATCGATGTACGCACGCCAGCCGAATATGCCTTCGAGCATGTCGAAGGGGCACTGCTCTTTCCGATGGCTTTCTTCGATCCGCATTACCTGCCCAGCCAGCGCGAAAAGCCGATCGTGCTGATGTGCGGCTCCTCCGCGCGGTCGGGAAAGATGGCACGCAAGGTGCTCGAAGCGGGCGCGCAGAGCATTGCCCACCTGGAGGGCGGGTTCGGCAAATGGAAGAAGGACAACCAGCCCTATATCGGGACGGATATGCCCAGCGGCGCGCCCAAGCGCATGGAGAACGCGCCGGAGTGATCTAGCCCGGCAGTTCGGTCGCGACCGCCTCTGCCATGGTATGTGCGATCAGGTCGATCTCCGCTTCGGTGGAGGTAAAGCAGGGGGCCAGCAGAACATGGTCCCCTGCTGTTCCATCCGCGCAGCCCTGCGAGGGATAGCAGACCACCCCGGCTTCCATGGCGCGGCGCTGGATTTGCCCCGCCACGTTCCGGCCCACGGGGAAGGGCGCCTTGGTGGACCGGTCCGCGACCAGTTCGAAGGACCAGAACAGCCCGCGCCCGCGAATGTCCCCCACGTGGGGATGATCCCCCAGCCGTTCGGTCAGGTTCTCGCGCAACCGGGCGCCGAGGGTTTTGACGGCTCCCAGCAGGTTCCGTTCATCGATCTCCTGCATCACGGCGAGCGATCCGGCCGTGGCGGTCGCGTGGGACATATAGGTATGACCGTTCCACAGCCGCCCGCTGCCCGCGAGGATGGGGCGCACCACCTTTTCACTGGCCAGCACCGCCGCGATGGGCTGATAGCCTGCGCCGAGCCCCTTCGCCATGGTGGTGATATCGGCGCAGATACCTTCCTGCTCCAAGGCGTAGAGCGTTCCGGTCCGGCCCATGCCGCACATGACCTCATCCGCGATATAAAGCACTCCGTAACGGTCGCAAATTTCGCGTATCCGTGTGAAATACCCCGGTGGCGCGGGTTGCGAGCCGAGCGAGGCACCCACGACAGGTTCCGCCACGAAGGCCGCGACCGTCTCCGCGCCGAGCGCGACGATGCGCTCTTCCAACTGGGCGGCAAGACGTGTGGCGAATTCATCCTCCGTCTCGGTGTCCTTGCGCATCCGGTAGGCATAGGCGGCATCGATGTGCGAGACGTCCATCAGCATCGCCGCGAAAGGCGCGCGCCGGCCAGCATGGCCCCCCACGGCCAGCGCGCCAAGGGTATTGCCATGATAGCTGGGGGCGCGGGCGATGATCTTTGTGCGGCCGGTATCGCCGCGTTCCAGATGGTACTGCCGGGCCAGTTTCAGCGCGGCTTCCATCGCCTCGGACCCGCTGCCGAGATACATCACCCGGCCTTCGCCGGTGCCTGCGGGCGCCCGTGC